>JALZWI010000021.1 GCA_023299895.1 Arenicella sp.
GACTCAAGTAAAAATTGTTTGTCTTCCAACTTCAGCTCTAGAAAGCCTGCGATAGTATCAAGCAGTCGATCTAACTCCTTTATTGACCTAAGTTGACCAAGTGCCTCCGGTGCAATCTTCGAACTGGCTTTAGTGTAACTTTCAAATTCAGACAACAAAGTACGAATTGATACCTCCGTCTCACCAGAATCAACAGGTATCGCTTCTAGTGGCTCGACCAATGCGCTGAAACAGTCATCTTCAAAGACTTTTTGAAATTTAACCCGCTGCTTACCTTCTACCAATACCTTTACTGTGCCGTCAGGTAATTTAAGCAACTGCAAAATATTCGCCAGCACACCAACATCATAGATGTCATCTGCGCCCGGATTTTCTTTAACGGCATCATGTTGCGCAACCAGAGCAATATTTTTCCCGTTTTCCATTGCCTTCTCTAATGCGGTTATGGATTTATCTCTCCCCACAAACAGTGGCAACACCATATTCGGAAATACCACCACGTCGCGCAATGGTAGGACTGGGAAACTATTACTAAAGTCGATCGGCGTATTATCTGACATAAGGTTTTGATTTAGAGGGTAAATATAAAGCTCAGCATTGAGCTATGCTTTAGTGAATTATGTATAAAATATAAGTGCCATTGATCTTATTTCAAGGCACTAAGCTCCGCTTTTAATGATTATGCGCTAAGCTCGTTTTTCAGACTCTTCTTCGTAGATAAAAAGTGGACGCGCACCTTCATTAATCGTGCTCGCATCGACCGATACTTTTTTGACCGACTCCTTAGATGGCAATTCGTACATAGTTTCCAACAAGGCATTTTCCATTATCGAACGCAGACCACGTGCACCTGTTTTTCTCTCTTTCGCTTTTTCGGCAATAGCTCGCAGTGCATCTTCACGTACCTCGAGTTCAACACCGTCGAGTTGCAATAAACGTTGGTATTGCTTAACCAATGCATTCTTTGGTTGAGTAAGAATTGTCATTAAAGCGTCTTCATCGAGCTCACCAAGAGTGGCGATAATTGGTAAGCGGCCAATAAACTCAGGAATCAAGCCATATCGGACTAAATCTTCAGGCTCCAAACGAGACAAATACTCTGAGACAAAAGGATTATTACTTTTACTATGAATCTGTGCGCCAAAACCAATGCCACTTTTCTCAGAGCGTTCGCGAATAATCGTATCTAAACCGGCAAAAGCACCACCACAAATAAATAAAATATTACGAGTATCAACCTGTAAAAATTCTTGCTGAGGATGTTTGCGCCCACCTTGAGGAGGTACAGATGCAACTGTACCTTCAATTAGCTTAAGCAAAGCTTGCTGCACGCCCTCACCCGACACATCGCGAGTGATCGATGGGTTGTCTGCTTTGCGCGAAATTTTATCTATTTCGTCAATGTAAACAATGCCAACTTGTGCTTTTTCAACATCGTAATCGCATTTTTGCAAAAGCTTTTGAATGATATTTTCAACATCTTCACCGACATAACCTGCTTCGGTTAAGGTAGTGGCGTCGGCAATCGTAAACGGCACATTTAACTGTCTAGCGAGCGTTTCAGCTAATAAAGTCTTACCCGATCCCGTTGGACCGATTAAAAGAATATTACTTTTTGCAATGTCCAAATCTTCATCTATTTTTTGACCACGAATCCGTTTGTAATGATTATATACCGCGACAGACAGGACTTTTTTTGCTTCTTCCTGCGAAATAACGTAATCATTTAGGCCTTCATGAATTTCCGCTGGGCTCGGGTGTTGATCACCTTCATCCGTATTTGAAATATCTTCAATAGCTTCTTCACGAATAATGTCTTCACACAAATCGACGCATTCATCACAAATAAATACCGATGGACCAGCAATTAGTTTACGTACCTCATGTTGGCTTTTGCCACAGAAGGAGCAGTAAAGTAGCTTATTGTCATCATTACTTTCTTTGTTGTCGCTCATAATTAACCTTGATTTGATTATTTTTTAATCAGCTTTTTTGTCCGACCACGCTGACATCAAATTGTAACCTATCTATAGACCAGATTAAAACGCATTAGCATACAGATAATATTGCTTATTCTGGTCGAGTCTCAATAACCTCGTCGATCAAACCATATTCCTTAGCTTCTTCAGCGCTCATAAAATTGTCGCGCTCAGTATCTTGTTCGACTTTTTCAATTTTTTGGCCAGAATGTTTGGTCATAATTTGATTCAACTCTTCACGAATCCGTAAAATTTCTTTAGCATGAATATCAATATCAGTGGCCTGCCCTTGATATCCGCCCAACGGCTGATGAATCATGATGCGCGCATGCGGCAAAGCAAAGCGGCTACCCGTCGCACCCGCTGTTAATAATAAAGCGCCCATGCTTGCTGCTTGGCCAGTACAGACAGTGCTAACCTTCGGCTTAATGAATTGCATAGTGTCATAAATCGCCATGCCCGCGGTTACAGAACCGCCTGGGCTATTAATATACAAGCTAATATCTTTATCTGGGTTGTCAGATTCCAAGAACAACAACTGGGCAACAATCAAATTCGCCATATAGTCTTCTACCTGCCCTACACAAAAGATCACTCGCTCTTTGAGCAAGCGCGAATAGATATCATAAGCACGTTCGCCACGCCCGGTATTTTCAACCACCATAGGCACTAAGCCACCCGCCATTTGTGGTGACTCAAGTTGGCTTGATAACGATTGCATGCTATTGATAGCAGAATTAGGAAATTTAGTCATTGAATATTATTTTGGTGGTTTCGATTTTATCTAAGTATACCTCTTAGTGACTAAAGGCGAAATCACAAGGGTTAAATTAACAGTTACTGGCGAATCATCAAAAACTGAGATCTTAGCTTTCATTTTGAAGCAAAATATAGGTAAACTCTCGACTATGGAGAATAATAATAGCGTTCGCTTTTGCTCACGCAGTCATAAGGGCAAAGTAAGGCGCATCAATCAAGATTTTCTTGAAATTGATCAAAGTCGCAGTGCTGCGACAATTGCCGACGGTATTGGCGGTAAAGACTTCGGTGAAGTCGCTAGTCGGCTCGCGGTTGAATCTTGCATGACCTACTTGAAAACGATTGATCCCCACATACTAATAGAAAGAGGCTCTCGTGAGCTGGCTAATGCCATCAAGGTCGCAAATGAAACGATTATCACGATCCAACGAAATGAACCAAAGTACAATGATATGGGTTCTACGCTTAGTTGTTTTTGGTTAGATCAATACAAGCTATATTTTTCTTGGGTAGGCGACTCCAGAATTTACTTACTGCGCCCGTCAGATAAAACAATCACCATGCTGACCCAAGACCATACATTGGATCAAAGTAAAATTGATCCTGCCCTAGCACCTGGCTTATATAAGCGCGCATCTAGCATTTTGACTCAGATGGTTGGCAGTATTTTGCTACTCAGGCCCGATGCCGATAGCACGGAAATAAAACAGGGCGATATCATTCTTGCTTGCACTGACGGTTTATCCGATCGCGTTCCTGATGAGTTAATGCTCGAATACGCGCAAAAATTCACCAACAATGACCAGCAAGGCCTGGAAGCTTATGCCGAAAAATTATTGGATCGTGCTTTGGACTGCGGCGGTCAAGACAACATTTCTTTTATTCTGGCTGAGGTCGTAGCAAATTAATTGATTAATCTATGTGCTTTAATAGACGAATCAATTCACCTGCCGATGCCACCCGATTACCACTTTGCTTTTCTAAACATTTCATAATTGTCTTTTCTAAAACACTCGGTATTTTCGTCGTAGTCAGCTCTGAAGGTGGCTTAGGTTGATCATTAAGTGTTATCGCAATTACTTTGTCTGCCGTATCACCACTAGCCGGCGTTATACCCGTAAGTGCTTCGTACAACAAAACACCTAAGCTGTAGATATCCGTACGTCCATCAATATCATCCGCTCTGTTAATTTGCTCTGGGGACATATAACAAACAGTACCCTGTAGTTTTTGAAAGCCAGTCATACTCTTGTCTTTGGAGCTCTTTAGCACGTCATTTAGATCACCTAAAATAACATCACTGCCTGTTTCGCTTCTAACTTTAGCGAGACCCCAATCAAGCAGCAGTACCTCACCAAAAGGGCCGACCAGAATATTGTCAGGCTTGATATCTCGATGCACCACACCATGTGTGTGTGCATACTCTAGTGCGTGCGCCACCTGAATGACGATGTCGACTAATTGGCTGATGTCATAGCGCTCACGATAATTAATGATCTCGCGAAAAGTATAACCGTGTACCAATTTCATGGTGAAATAATAATGCCCGCGTCGGTCACGGCCTAACTCATAAGTTGGCATGGTATTCGGGTGTTGCAACATCGCCGACACCCTCGCTTCGCGCAATAAGCGCTTTTGCTCGATGGGGTCGTCAGCAAACTCTGGCAATAATGATTTATAGCAAATCACTCGCCCCAAATGCATATCCTTACAGGACTGAATCAGTGACTTACCGCCCTTAGCGATTGTTTTGAAGTAAGCATAACGAAAATTAGGGTCGACTTTTTTCGCCAAGTCTTTATCGGTCTGCTCAATATAGAGCTTCGGATAATCTTCTTGCTTAAATTTTGGAAATTCGCTCATAGCAAACCATTATTATAAAAGACAGAATAAAAGTTATTTGGGAAAGAAAACATGAATGCAAATAAATAATCTATATGCCTTCTCCTTATAAAAAATCGATTCATCAACACGATAAGTTGATACCTCCAATCAATAATAAACCAAGGGCTAGTCCATTACACTCCATTGCAATAAAAAGGAGTTGCTTGTCTAAAGCAACAAACAACTCCATAAATCCATTTACTGCATATTTAACAATTCAGACGCTGGTTTTTTCTCAATCTGAACATCCGCATTCTCAATCAGAAAATCGACCACTTGTTCTTCTAAGATGATCGACTGAACTTGCGCAAGGGCTTGTTGGTTACTCATATAGTAATCAACAAACTCTTTAGGGTCCTGATAAGAAGCCGCCATGGTTTCAACACGTTCTTTTACCCGCTTCTCATCGGGCTTGATGTCGTTTTCACGAACAATTTCCATCATCAATAAACCCAACTCAACACGTTTTTCAGCTTGTGGGCGAAGTGTTTCAAATTCAGGGTCAGGGAAGTTTTCCAACAATTTGGCATCCAAACCTTGTTGCAGCATTTTGTTCTTCTCTTCTTGCATGATGCGAGTCGCTTCTTCTTGCACCATTTTTAGTGGTAGTTCTGTCTCGTTCAGCTCTAATAAAGCGTCAAAAGTATTTTGGCGAAGCGTTGAAGTCAACGTGCTCTCAAGATTGGTCTCAAGGTTCTTACGTACTTCGGCGCGCAAATCGTCAACCGAACCACTTTCAATTGCAAATGACTTAATAAACTCTTCGTTTACTTCTGGTAAAGTTGATTCAGAAACAGTTTTAGCATCAATTTTAAAAACCGCTTTTTTACCCGCCATATCAGCTTGGTAATCTTCAGGGAAGTTAACATCAATGTCTTTCGAGTCACCAGCTTTCATGCCCGTAACGCCTTTTTCAAAATCTGGCAACATTTGGCCTTCGCCAATCACCACAGGGTAGTCTTCTGATGTGCCACCTTCAAAGGCCTCACCATCAACCGTACCAGCAAAATCAATAATAATACGGTCGCCTTTTTTAGCTTTACGCTCTACTTCAGTCCAAGTGATCTGCTGCTTACGCATATTCTCAATCACTTTATCAACATCTTCTTCTGTTACTTCGCTTTCTGGCTTGGTTATTTTAATGCCTTTTAAATCCTTCTTAGCAAACTCAGGATACACATCAAAATTGGCAATATAGGTAAAGTCCTTACCTGGCTCCAAACGCTCAGGAACAATATCAGGCTGCACTGCAGGCGTAATATCTTCTTTAGTTAAAGCTTCTTGCAAACTTGACTGAATCACATCACCCAATACTTCATTGGTAGCACTGCCACGATACTGCTGCTCAACGATTTTCATCGGCACTTTACCAGGGCGAAAGCCTTGCACTTTTACTTGTTTGGAAAGCTGCTTAAGTTTTTTTTGAACCGCTGACTCAATTTTCTCAGCAGGAACAACAACACTCATTTTTCGGCCAATGGCACTGATTTTTTCAACAGACGTTTGCATTTATTACTCGTTTAATTATTTATTTTGTCTAGGGTTTGCATCAAGCAAAATCAGCCCAACACAATCAGGGGCGGCATTCTACCACTAGGTACGCTGAGATTAAACGTAACAATTGCTAAAAATTTAAGCTAATTGATATTGCCACAAAATAAGAAAATCAATTGAGTACAAGACTTTAAGAATAAATCGAACAGGAGTCCTCAAAGAAACAAGAGCCTTAAGGTAAGAAAGAAGATATAAAAGTCTAGTCCTTAGACTTCAAACAAAAAAACAACACCATCACTAATAAAAAGTAAATGGTGCGAAAGGAGAGACTCGAACTCTCACGCCATAAGACACTGGTACCTAAAACCAGCGCGTCTACCAATTCCGCCACTTTCGCACATTATATTACCTTAAACTATCTTTTCAAACTGGGGTGACTGATGGGGCTCGAACCCACGACCACCGGAATCACAATCCGGGGCTCTACCAACTG
>JALZWI010000022.1 GCA_023299895.1 Arenicella sp.
ATAAGCAAAAATGATAAGGCCGTTATGATTAATTTGAACTTAGACATAAATTAGACGGTTTAATTGATTTAAGTTGACGCTGACCTCTCTTATTGCTGCAATAGCGAACTGAAAAAAATCTTACACTGCCCTCTTCTATTGCATTTTCACTCACTTTATTGCGGTGCAACCATACCCATTCCTCCCATACCCATCGCCGTGCGCGGCGCATTGGGATCGAAATCTTCACCAAAATCCACCACACCCACATCATCAAGGTAGGCAGTCATCCGTTCATGCATGTCTAAAACACGCTTGGGCATAGCGTCTGACAGATCGTTTTCTTCACCTATATCTTCGGTAATGTTAAAAAGTAGCAGTTCGTCTGTCGCGTAAAGTTTCACCAGTTTGTAGTCGCCATCATATAGCACCGACATAGGTTGAAAAGTTGCCTGACCACTTCCAGTCGGAAAATGCATCACCAGGTCTTCACTCAGTCGCTCGACTTTGCTTGTACTTCCGTCGTGCAATATCGGCAACAGGCTACCACCTTCCAGATTATCGGGAAGGCTTGTAACACCTGCCAACGTAGCGAAGGTTGGGAAAAAATCCAATGAGACAACACGTTCATGAGATACGCTGTCGGCCTGAATGCCCGGTCCACTGATAATTAGCGGGACGCGGATTCCGCCTTCCCAAAGAGTCCCTTTACCTAATTTCAATGGCGTGTTAGCTGATAAAGCATCAGTCTGCCCGTGGTCGGAGGTGAACACAATGTAAGTATTGTCTTCAATTCCCAGTTCCACTATTTTGTCCATTAATGCCCCAACACCACTATCAAGATCAGCAGTCATAGCCACTAGATCAGCATCTTGCCCAGCGGCTTCTAGTGCTTGGCGATCCACTAGCGTATCCGGCAGTGAATGAGCTTGTGTATGTGGTGCGAAGTGTGAGAGTTGAATGTAGAAAGGCTTATCAGCTGCCACGCTTTCCTTCATAAATGCTGATGCGCGTTCGGTAATACCAAAAATCTGCTTGGGGTCTCCAGCCTCGTTTAGGTTGCCATCACCATTGTTGAAATTTCCATCGCTCTCAGTGAAAAAATCGAGTCCGTTGGTCGAAGGGCCCGGGCTCCATTTTCCGTAGTGAGCGGTTCTGTAACCAGCGCCTTGCATTACTTGTGCGATTGTCGTGGCTGATGCCTGCTCTTGTTCTGACTTGCCACTAAAAATAACTTGCGCCGCACTCACACCGACATGCATGGCTCGCCGACTGTGATTGCACATTGGAGCAGCAGAATAGGCCGAAGTAAAAAACAGTCCAGATTCAGCTAAACGTTCAAGGTTTGGCGTTTGGAAATAGGGAGCTACTGATTCTTCACCATCGACAATCATAGGGACTGAGTGGTGATTCCAACCTTGATCATCGGTAAAGAAAAATAAAATATTAGGTTGCGAGCTAGTAGTGTCCTGGGCACAAGCAAATTGCCCGATACAAAGAAAGGCAATGACACTGATCGTTTTTACAAATTTGATTAGCCTGATCTGCATATTATTATCCCTGAAATAGTTTGCCTACAATCAATCTTCGGCAATAAATTAATGACAGTTTACGGGGCACGGTAAACGACCTCTCCATCAACAACTGTCATAAGTGAATAAAGGTTCTCTAGCTCTTCTTCGCGAACGCTCATATAATCATCATTTAGCACCACAAAATCAGCACGCTTGCCAGGCTCTAAGCTTCCGAGGTGATCCTCACGAAACAGAATATAGGCATTTGAATTTGTATGGGCTCTCAAAGCATCTTCTCGAGAGACAGTTTCCGCTAGATAAACATTACCTGCAATATTGCGCCCGCTGACGATCCAGCCGATGGTGTGAAAGGGGTTTGGGCTGCCTACAGTGGTTGCATCTGACCCTAAGCCCCAAATTGCGCCTAATTCATTAATGCTTCGTGCGGGTGGTTGCGAGGCACCGGCTTCAAAAGACACGCTGGACAGCTGACGCCTAGAACTATGCACTGCAAATACCATATCTAGATCGATTGCTCTTTGTATCGATTCCTTAGACAAGCCATTGGTATGCGCGATAGTGAATCGCAAATCGCGCATTTTTGAATTTTCTTCAGCAACCTCTTCGAGAATATCCAGCATGAGTTGAACTTTAATATCACGGGTCGAATGCTCGTTAATCTGCCAGCCATTTTCTACAGCAGTAAGAGCAATATTCTTGAAATTCTGCTGGTCTTGCTCTGATACGACAAAGGGGTTTGCTCGCATAGGACGATACACAGTTTCACCATAGCCGAATTGGGCGAAGCGTAAACCATCTAGGTCAGGCGTGTTTTGCTGCATCTCCAACATGATTTCTTGTGCTGAATTACTGGCGCTATTTTGTTCATTTAAAGAATAGAAAACACGCATGTCTAACTCGCCAGCCTGAGCAACTCGATTAACCGATTCATAGAACGCCGCAGTAACGGTATTACCACCAACATCATAGACACCAGTCAATCCTTTACTGAGCATACTTTGTATTGCGAATTTTAGACTGTTATCCCAGGTTTCATTAGATGGTTCGGGAATGTGTTGATCCACCAATTCTCGTGCTCCACCCACCAGCTCACCGGTTAATTCTCCCGATTCATTTTTAATCAGTCCTCCGCGACCAGTGAACGGCGTGTCTTTGTTAACACCCGATGCGGCAAGCGCAGCGGAATTAACAAAGGCTCGGCTATATGCTTCTTGGATATACAACGGGCGATCTGGCAACACGGCATCAAGTTCTTCAATACTGAAAACATCAGAGTTATCTTGAAATTGATCGAATACAAATCCGCCAATGACCAGCAGCCATTCGCCTTCAGGCAATTGTGCCGCACGTTCTTTAAGCATCTCAAGAGCTTGCGCACGAGATTTAACATCATCCCAACGCACCATGCGATACCACTGTTTAGTTGCTCGCACAAAATGCATATGGTTATCTATTAGACCAGGCACTACAGTTTTACCCTGGAGATCTTCGATAACTGTGTTCTGTCCAGCTAAGAGCATTATCTCTGCCTCAGCACCTGTGGCGACGATGCGGCCATCGCTTATGGCCATCGCTTCAGCGATTGAAAAATCGTCATCTACCGTGAGAATTTTGCCGTTTTTCAGAACCCAATTTTCTTAGCG
>JALZWI010000023.1 GCA_023299895.1 Arenicella sp.
AATTCTATTATTGTAAGAGTCTTCATAATACAGATACCAAAACTTAATGCCCAATCAATAACCGAGTCTATTTTTAATTCCTTTGTTCGTCTCGGATTGTATTCTCGATGTCATTCTAGCTTCTTACTTTACATGTTAATTTGACATGGCTTGCAGTAAGAGTATTGCATCAATGTTGAAAACATCGACGAACTTACTATTTTTTTGCTCTGTATACAAACCTCGACCATCGGGGGGAATAGTATAAATCATTTTTGTGGGCTAACATGTTTACTGTATGATATTTTTTCACATGCGTATAGAATATCAATAGTGCCTCCTACATAGAAATCCTTCAAAACATCCTTAGTTCCCAATCCTTCGGTTGTAGAATATTCAACACCATCAACAACATACTTATATCTCATTCTATAACCTCTACTACGTTATCTATAAACATCAATAATAAGCGCTTTGATTTCAATACTACAATGCTCTATAGAATTGTGAATAACTCTTGATCTGACAAAACCAAAGCTTAAAGCTCCTAATACGAAGAGTATCATTACTATTTCAATAAAACTAATTTTGTATTTCCACATATCTCTTTACGTTCCACCCGTTAAACTATTATATCGCGAGCCTAATTACAAATATTTCGTTAACGGCACAGCCAATCAATGAACTCTTCTTATTTTATTTCTATTCATTAGACAAACCTCGACCATCGGGGAGACTAAGCCTTTTTAAAGCCGATTTTCTTCCGTTCAACTTGATCTTGTTTTAACATACTTTGCTCCAATAATCGCTTCAAGTGCTCAAACAATACTACAAGCTGATCACTATTACTAGACACTGTACTTTCTAGGTTTTCTAACTTTATTAATAAGTCTTTATGCGTCAATAACATCTCTATCATCTTAGTAAAGATCCTTACGATTTGGATATTCAATTCTATCGCCCGATCACTTCTTAGGACACTTGACAACATCAAAACACCATGCTCAGTAAAAGCCATTGGAACATATCTTGAACCTCCCCAACTTGAGGTCACAGTTTGTGACCTCAAGTCAGCAAACTCTTCTTTACTAAGTTCAAACATAAAATCTGAAGGGAACCTTTTAAGATTTCTGCGAACCGCTTGTTTTAGCACCTTGGTCTCTACTCCATATAGCTCCGCTAAGTCTCTATCGATCATTACTTTTTGACCTCTAGAAAGGTAAATCTTAGACATCACTAATTCATCTGGAATTACCTTACTACTCATTTTACAAATATATTTAATTAATTCTACTTCAACGGATGATACTTTTCCAATGATAAGTTCAAGTCTTCCAGGCTAAGAAATAAACACCCCTTCGTGACAACAGAGGAAGTCAGGATCTTGAACATACTTCATGATTTCGCGACTCGCCGAAGGCGACTAAGCTCGACAAGCCGGAGGCGCGTTAGAAGCTAGGGATGGTAGTGGTATATCCATGTGGGTGGCTTGCGCGCAGGCATGGATATAGGAACGGACAGCCCGACCCCGCCCGATTTTATTTCGGGCTGGGGTAGCTCCCAAATTATGCGATTAATCTAACTTTTCGAAAAGGTACATGTTACCATCGACAAAGGCGGCGTTGATGTACATATACTGCTCGCAATAAATACTCAGACTCGTAGCTGGTAAATCCTTATGCTCAAACTCTAGGTGATACAACTCCTCTGCATTACTATTTTGAATTACCGACCAGGCCATAGTCAAGGTTGTATCTACGGAAGCATTGGTGAAAGAATATTCCACCTCATCTGTTGTAAAAATCAAAGATGCGCAAGGCATAGAAATGGAAGGAATCAAACCTTCACCATGACCGATCAACTCCCAAGTGCCGATTGTATTGCTTTGCAACTCTGCTTCGGATGTAATACGATTGTCAAAACAAGATGTCATAATGTTGCTTTCGCTTTCGTCGATCAAACCGTCCATAGTGGAATTATCTTGTACAAACTCACAAGGTGTCAGAGTCGGCACCTCTTCCATGCTGTCATCATCTTTGCAGGCAGAAAATATACATAGGATAGAAAATAATAAAACTAGATTTTTCATATTTAATATTGTTGTTTAGTGATATAGACGCAAAAGGGAAGCAATGCGTTGGGTGGAGAAGAAATAAAAAAAATTATTCCTCTAAATCCAAAATATACCACTTCACCTCGCTGAGGTCGAGATTGGCGCGGCGCCCTGTCTCTGTGGGGGCGTAATATTTGGCTAGGTAGTCTAGGATGATGGGTTCACTCTTGCCTAGGTCAGGGAGGCCTTGGGTGGCTTGCATCCAGCGGATCATGGATTCCCAGCCCGGTCTAGTGGCGCGGTTTTGGGTAACGAGTTTGGCACTGTGGCAGGAGGTGCAGGCTTTGATGACGGTGTAGACATTCGCATCGTACTTGAAACCTGTGCGCACATGTATCCCATCCTCTACCTTATCGTAATTAGATTCTGAGGCGGCGATGGCCTGGCGCTGCTCGGCTTTGTTGTTGATTTTTGTCAACTCTTCTTTTGTCCATTTTTTGCGACTCGTATAAGAGTGAATGTCGTCTTGTAAAAATAGATATCCTAAGCAGCCTATGAGCATGAGCACAAAAACACCCAACAAAGTGGTGAGGGTGCTCCATTGGTTGGTCAAGAATCCAGACCAAAAAGAAGGGCGTTCGTGGTGGTTCATCTAGACTACTTTAATGGCGATGCGATGGCAGGCATTGTTGAGGTAGCCTTTGGGATTCCATCCGGGTAAGATAATAGGTTGTCGGTCGCCATTGCTGTCGGTGGCCTGAGCCCAGACTTCATAATATCCTACTTGAGGAAATTTAATCTTCGCTTCGAAACGTTGCCAAGCATAACGGTTGGGCGCGGATTGCACAGTGCAGGTCTGCCACGAAACTCCAAAATCAATAGAGTACTTTACTTCCTGAATCGACTCTGCAGATGTCCATGCATGACCTCTGATCGGCAAAGCCTGAGCGAGTTGAATCGTCGCTCCCGTCTGCGGATATGTGAGTAGAGATTTGACGGGCATCTCCTCGATGATGCACATGTCTTTGTCCTCCACCTTGGTACCTGGTGCCACTGGCTTGCAGGGAACGCGATACGCTTGACCTTTCATTTTTTGACCGTCGTGCACCTTATCTCGTATGACTATTTTGTTGAGCCATTTGCCTGAGCAAGAGGCTGGATAACCTCCGATAACTAGGCGCAGCGGATAACCATTGAGCGCGGGCAAGTCTGCGTCATTCATAGACCAGGCGATCAAGCAATCTGCTTCGAGTGCTTTTTTGATCGGTACACCGCGAGAGATGGATTGCTTTTTTGGATCACCCGATAGGTGTAGATCTGCTCCGTAGTAACCGATGTACACCGCATCATTTTTGACGCCCACATCTTTGAGTACATCTGCTAGGCGAACTCCTGTCCACTTCGCGCAACCTACTGCTCCAGTGCTCCATTGATTTCCTTTGGCTGGTGGATTGAACTCTGATCTGCCATTGCCACCACACTCTAAGGTAATCTGGAGACTGACTTCTGTAAACTTATTTTTTAGGTCTTGGATAGTATATGTCTTGGCTGTATTAGCGGACTCTCCCTCGATGGTCAATGTCCAATTATCCTTGTCGACTTGATTGGGTGGGAGTCCGTTATTGCGCACAAAAAATAAATCGTTGGGCGTAAGTGCCTCGTCCAATAAGTGGGCTGCAGTCTCGGCGTTGACGGGGCGATCATTGAGCACGGTCATCTGGTCGCTTTTGCCGGGTAAACCAGATAATAGGAAGGCCTCAGAATCTGCAATAGGCGTCATGCCTGTCGGAAAATTTGCAGCATAGACCATAGGCATACCAAGGTAGGTGCCTATGCCAGCTAAAAAGGTATTTTTTATAAACGATCTGCGTTGTTGTTTTTTCATTC
>JALZWI010000024.1 GCA_023299895.1 Arenicella sp.
TGAAGTAATGAGAGTAGCCAGTGTAATGCAGTGCCACACTTTGTGCCTTAATGGTAATCCCACGCTCACGCTCAATATCCATTGAATCGAGCACTTGTTCTTCCATTTCACGATCACTCAAGCCACCACAAACATGTATAAAACGATCAGCCAAAGTCGACTTACCATGATCAATATGAGCAATGATGGAAAAATTACGTAATTTCTGAATATCGTGCATATTTGCCAGAGTAAATTAAAGAAATGAGTGACGAGCTTATTAGATGTGAAATAGAAATAATTTTAATAGGGTTTTAACAAGATGTCAGAATGCAGCGCGCATTTTAGCAAAGAGCGGTTTGCAAGGACACACAATTCGACTTATACCATAAAATTAGATGAGTGAGTTATACTAACCAAAATGATCCCATCGATGTGTAATAATAATGAATAAAAATCAATCGGATGTGCTAATTGTTGGTGGCGGAGCAGCTGGCTTAAGTTTAGCTCTTCGCCTAGCAGAAAACGATCTTAGCATCACCATTTTATCAAAATCAGAACTGACCGAAGGCTCAAGCTTGTATGCACAAGGCGGTATTGCTGCGGTCTTAGATGAAAACGATAACTTTGAAGATCACATCAGCGACACACATACTGCTGGCGCAGGTCTGTGTAAGGACGCTACGGTTCGCAAGGTTGTCGAAGGTGCGCCAGCAGCAATCAACTGGCTGATCGACAAAGGTGTCAAATTCACCTTAGTTGACGGTGCTGAATATGACGGCGAAGACAGTGAGTACCATCTCACTCGTGAAGGTGGGCACTCTCATCGAAGAGTCATCCACGCCAAAGATGCTACTGGCCGCGAAGTAGAAACTACTTTAGAGCAGCATGTACGTGCAACACCAAACATTACGATTCTAGAAAATCATATTGCAATCGACTTAATCACCACACAAAAACTCGATAATCAGATCAACTCTCGAGTCTATGGTGCTTATGCCTTAGACATTGACGCTGGCAAAGTAAAAACATTTGCTGCTCGTTCCGTTGTTTTATCCAGTGGCGGCGCCTCTAAAGCCTATCTGTATACCACCAATCCGGATACATCAACCGGTGATGGCATCGCCATGGCTTGGCGCGCTGGTTGTCGTATTGCTAACATGGAGTTTGTGCAATTTCACCCAACCTGCCTATTCCACCCTTACGCCAAAGGCTCCTTGATCTCTGAAGCCGTTCGTGGCGAGGGTGGCTTATTAAGACTGCCCAATGGCGAACGTTTTATGGATGACCATCATGAACTAGCGGAACTAGCGCCGCGCGACATCGTCGCACGTGCAATCGACTATGAAATGAAAAAAGGTGGTTTCGATTCAGTTTTTTTAGACATCAGCCATAAAGGTAAAGGTTTCATTTTAGATCATTTCCCTAATATTGCTGAGAGCTGCGAAAAATTCGGTTACGACATGACCCAGCAACCGATTCCAGTTGTTCCGGCTGCACACTATAGTTGCGGAGGGATACTGACTGATCTACGTGGCCGCACTGATGTAAAACGCCTATACGCTGTTGGTGAAAGTAGCTGCACCGGTTTGCATGGCGCTAACAGACTGGCGAGTAATTCTTTACTAGAATGTTTAGTGATTGCTGAATCATCGGCAGCAGACATCAACAACCGTCTCAAAAAAGACAACGATCCTATTCCAACTCTTCCGGACTGGGACGAGAGTCAAGTAACAAACCCTGATGAGCAGATTGTTGTCTCACACAACTGGGACGAATTACGTCGTTTTATGTGGGACTATGTCGGCATAGTTAGAACCGACAAACGGTTGCAACGAGCGCTTAATCGCGTACAACTATTGCAAGAAGAAATCATTGAATACTATGGTAACTTCCGCGTTAACAACGACTTAATCGAACTACGCAATTTAGTGCAAATCGCCGAACTCACCATTGAGTGCGCCCTTACCCGCAAAGAAAGTCGAGGCTTGCATTTCACCACCGACTATCCGGACATTCGTGAACATGCGTCAGACACTATTCTCACTCCAAACAACTTTGCTGACCATGCACCAATTCAAGAATGGGCTTAAGGCTAAACTTGGTATCAGCTAGATGAAAGATCCCTTATCACGTATCGACCTTAATTTACTTGTCGCATACCAAGCACTAATGCAGGAAAAAAACGTTACGCGCGCGGCTGAGCGATTATTCGTTACCCAGCCGGCAATGAGTAAGACCTTAAATCGCCTACGCAACCTTCTTGAAGACGAACTATTTGTACGTTCAGCACATGGCCTAACCCCAACACCCAAAACACTAGAGTTGGAAAAACCCATCTCAGACATTTTAAATCAACTAACAGAGCTGATGGTCAGCAACCAAGAATTTGACCCTGCCAACACGACAGCAACAATCTCAATTGCTACCTTAGGAACCTCTGCCAGTGTTGGCCTGCCTTCTTTTTTAAATAAGCTACGCATGCAAGCACCAAAAATTATGTTATTGAGTCAAAACATTGATTCAAGGCACGAAGAACGGCTTCGCTCAGGCAGCTTAGACTTTGCCATGGTGGCAAAAAAAAGCTTCAGTGATGAGTTCATTTCTCACAAATTAATGAGCATTCAGCCGATGCTCTATATGCATAAAAGCCATCCCCTCGCAGATGTAGAGCATGTGACTCTAGAACAACGCCGACAGTATCAACATATCGCTCTCTACTTTCCTAATTTCGAAAGTACCACTGAAGAAATCAAAAAACTCTTCGCCTCATTCGGGATTTTATCCAACGTCCCGTTCCTTTCTACAAACCTGCTTGTTTGCCTAGAAACACTCAGCGAGACAGATATGTTAATGATTGCATCAGATCGTCTAATAGACTCAAAACTCGTTAGTGAAAACTTCGTTAGCAAGCCTTTAGAAGATCTAATTAACTTAAAAATTGACACCCTCTCACTGGTACAACACGTTAGAACCAAAAACTCACCCTTGCATCAATACTTGGTAAACTTGATCATAGATAGCTTTAAAGCACAGTAAATATAATTGCAGCTAGATTGTTATTTTAGAATTCTTCAAATTCCCTTTATATTGCATTAATAACCTAAGTTACTTAAGCCATATGGACAGTCAGCTATATATCCTAAGTTCTTTAATCTCTTCCACCCTTTTTTGTTTTTAAGTAGAGGGGCACATAGTAATGATGTCACCGGTGGCAGCGGGAACAATAAATTCTAGATCATCTGCACCAAAATTAAATATTAGAGTGATACTTGTTTCGCTTATAGCTTGAATACTAGCCGTAATACTTGTGCCTACTCCACAAGAAAGAACATCACCAAAAATTAAATCGCCAGCATCACCGTTAATATTTAAAGTACCATCTCTAACATTCAATTCATTGTTACTCAAATACCTAACTCGATATAACAAGTATAACCAAGTGAACTAGATTGTTAGAAGTTTTAAGTCTGGTCTGATAACATCAGACAATCACGAGTAATAAGAAATTTTTTGTTTGTGAATTTATCAAAATTACACCATATTAGGCTTAAGCTTAGTAAATAACTTGTAAATAAGCAAAATAAACAAGGCTCTTAAATCTGTAACAGGTTGATAAATAAATCTATTATCGAGTTAATAAACTATTTTTTATAGGTCCACTAAACCATGTTTGAGCTTTTTTTTGTAATAGGATTGTCGACAGGCCAAACAATTAAAGAGTATTGGCCTGATGACTTTTTGAGCAGACAAGAATGCAAGACTCAAGGGTGGAATAGAACTAAGAATTTTTCGCAACAAATTTTAGACAGATATCCTGATATGGTTAGTTTCGATATCTCTTGCGAAGAAAAAAACACAGACATCTAAAATAAAATTACGGGTTCGACATTAATCTTGTCTAAGCTGCTTGATGTTGAACTCAAAACCACCTCTAATTTATAAATAATATTGGGCCTACAACAGGGTAAAAACACCAACGGTGGTTAATAAAATACTAAGGCCAATATTAGTAGCAATATTACTAGAACTATCCTTATCTTTATAAGCTCTTTCTCCAAGGAGAAAAATTACTACCAATGCTATTTCTATATAGATAATCATGTCAATCATTGGGTCTCCGCCTGCGCCTCAACACTGTACATTAGATTTTAATATTAGTACCAAAGAGCCTATCTGCTAGGTACGTAAGTATTTTG
>JALZWI010000025.1 GCA_023299895.1 Arenicella sp.
CTTAATGATAATGGTAATGAGCCTTGGAATGAGTACGGATGGACAATTAGACAAATTTATAATGCTAATCAATTTGATATTGTCGATGCAATAAATACGGCTGCTGATTTTGATGTCGACAATGACCCTTTAGGTATTAGCTCCGAGGATGAAATAAATCGTAGTTTTCAGCCAGGCTGGACTGAAGGAGAAATTAATACGGTTTTTTCAGCAAATGGTGTGGAAACTAATGGCGTATTGCCTCCTGCAGTACCCACAACAACAGGCATAGATTTTCCTGCCGAGGTATCAAACCCTATTCCTGACGTTGTATCAGGTGCAATCACTATTGAGTTGCATGAAGTGTCAGGCGATTTTAATGCACCATTGCAAGCGGTTACAGCACCAGGCATAACAGGCAGTATATTTGTTGTTGAACAAACGGGTAAAATATTCAGGGTAAATTTGAGCACAGGAAGTAAATCGCTATTTCATGACGTTAGTACTAGTCTTGTTGAATTTGGTGGCGGAAATGATGAGCGTGGGTTGCTTGGTTTAACTTTTCATCCTAACTTTGCCAATAACGGATTGTTTTATACTTATCAATCTGAAGAGGAAGGTAGCACCGCTGATTTTTCAACATCGAACAACGTAGATCATCAAACAAAAATTGTGCAGTATAGGGCTAGTGATCCAAGCTGTAATTCGTCTATCGTTAAACAAAAGACGTTATTGGTAATTAACCAACCGCAAGGCAATCATAATGGCGGTGACTTAGCTTTTGGTCCAGATGGATATTTGTATATTTCTCTTGGCGATGGCGGTGGCGCACATGACAGAGGTCAAGGCCATGGCGTTCTTGGTAACGGACGAGACAACACCAATGTTTTGGGTACGATCTTACGGATTGACCCTTTAGGCAACAATTCAGCAAACGGGAATTATGGAATACCGAATGACAATCCATTCGCCGCTAACGACCTAGGAGTAGATGAAGTATATGCCTATGGTCTTCGAAACCCATTTCGATTTTCATTCGATGTCGGTGACTCATTTGGAAATGGATTGGGAGATTTGTATGTTGGTGATGTCGGGCAAGGCGAGGTAGAAGAAGTAAACCTTGTTTCAAACGGTGATAATTTGGGTTGGAACTGGAAAGAAGGAAGTTTATTTTTTTATCATTCCGTAGTTACTAGTGCTTATATAAGCGATGTTGCACCGCCAGCTCTGCCTAACGACCTTGTTGATCCGATTGCCGAATATAGTCATGATGACGGCGTGTCTATAACGGGTGGCTATGTCTATCGCGGCACTCAGGTCCCTGAATTACAAGGACGATATGTCTTTGCTGACTTTGTTCGTCGACTATTTTATCTTGACACAAACTTCAATGTCCGTGAATTCTTAGGTTCAGGTGTTTCGGACTTTGTAACAGGCTTTGGCCAGGATTCGCAAAATGAACTCTATGCGTTGACTCGTGTAATTAGTTCGACTACTGGGACTCAAGGTAAATTGCAAAAAATAATGGCTTCTGGTGCTACTTACTCTGCGCCTGACGCAGGCGAAGAGTCCGCTCAATGCCCACCAAATGATGAAATCTGCGTCCCAATCAAAGCCACCAACGGCAACATCGCGTTAATCTGTTTGTAGCAAAGGCTCAGCTGAGTAATAATTGAGTCTAAATTTAAAGGCTCTAATTATGAATTCAAAAACCGCATTAATCACCGGCGCGTCAGTTGGTATTGGTCGTGCGACGGCTATCGCTCTAGCGACCGCTGGATATGATTTAATTTTATTGGCGCGTCGCGAAGACAAGTTGTTAGAACTTGCTGCTGAATTATTACCTATCAATACTTATATCGTTGCCTGTGATATTAATGATCGCGCTGAGTTAGAAAAACAGTTATCAAGTCTACCCGCGGCTTTTAAAAATATTGACGTGCTCGTCAATAACGCAGGCTTGGCTTTAGGCTTGGAGCCGTCTAATGAAGCTGACTGGAACGATTGGCATATCATGATTGAGACCAATTGCTTGTCCTTGGCATTTATCACGCGGCAGGTTCTACCGGGCATGGTTGAGCGCAATAGCGGTCATGTTATTAATATTGGCTCTACCGCTGGTAGTTATCAATACAGAGGTGGCAATGTATATGGGGCTTCTAAAGCCTTTGTGGATCAGTTTTCGATGAACCTACTAACTGACCTTTTAGGAACGAAAGTTCGAACAACTCTTTTAACGCCTGGCATGTTAGGTGGTACTGAGTTTTCGTTAGTGCGGTTTCATGGCGATGCACAAGAGGCTGCGAAAGTTTATGCAGGTCGTCAAGCGTTAATGCCTGAAGATGTGGCAGAGAGTATCCGTTGGGTCGTTACTCAACCAGAGCATGTGAATATCAACCGAATGGAAATTATGCCGACTTGTCAGGCGCCAGCGGGCTTGGCACTTAAGAGTTAATTATCTTTGTTAGACTTAATAATTAGATAAACAAGGTAAGCAGGCAGCGCTAAAAGAAAAACAATAATGCCAATCTTTAATAGTAAATCCGTATCCATGGATTGTTTATAGACTACTTATTGTTGCTGTACCTACGCCTTGTTCGGCCATGTATTTTTTAAACTTGAAGTAAACATCAAATACTATTACCTCACCTGTTTCGTCTTCCACTAAGAAAAACGGTGCGCGTTCTACGTTGTGTTTTTTTGCTAGGCGTACGCCCTCTGAGTCGGCATCGCGCTCATCGGCTATGGCTATATGGTCAATTACATCCATCAACTTTTCGGAACTGAGACGTTCAGATACTTCTCTGCACTTTTTGCAAAGTTCGCCATCAGCGAGAATTTTTTTAACAAAGGTAATATGGCTCATATCTTTAATTTACTAGTTAACAGCCTTGAGCTGGTATTAATGAACAGCTCTGCGACGAGAAAAGATTAAACGACCTTTGTCGGTTGAAGGTTGATAGACTTCAGAAAACTCATTAAATGCAGCAAGCGCCGCTTTTTGGTTATCACCATCAGGTAACTCAAACGCATCACAACCGACTCTGTCTAGAAAATCCAACTGATCAAAATGCACGTCACCAACGGCACGAATCTCACCTTTGAAATTTAATTGAGTGCGAAGCTTGTGCGCATGTGAATAGCTGCGACCATCAACATAAGTCACAAACGGCAACACAATAGTTGCGATTTGATCAACACCATCAGCTAGATCTGTTGGATCTTCATCAGCCGCGATTTGAACAGCAATTTGACTGTCGCCGGCGAGCAGTTCATCTTTATGCTCTAACCAAATATTAAACGGTACGCTGATGTTACCGTTAGGTAAGTCCGCAAAGCTTAGTTCTTCAGTTTCAGCGATGTGTAACATATCGTTATCAAGTACTTGACCATCACGAATGACATTAGCATTGCGAATATTGTCTTCAATGCGTGAAGGCCCAGCTTTGTGTCGCTTTTTTAAATTTTTATCGCCAGCCATTAGTTATTCTCCGCATAAACACGTTCTTTAAATGGATCAATACCAACTCGATTAAAGGTGTCGAGTAAACGTTCATCGTCAGAACGATTTTCACGATAGACATCTAAGATATCTGAAATGGCATCGCTGACGTCCTCTTTGGCAATCGCTTTGCCTAAATGGGTGCCTAGAGCAGAGGTATTAGTCGCGTCACCACCAACCGTCAATTGAAACCACTCTTCACCTTTTTTGTCGACACCGAGAATGCCGATGTGACCAACATGATGATGTCCACAGGCGTTCATGCAGCCCGACATTTTGATATTGACCTCGCCAATATCATACAATTCGTTATAGTTAGCAAAACGTTCGTTAATTTGCTTGGCAATCGGAATCGACGTGGTATTTGCCAAAGAACAAAAATCCAAGCCTGGGCAGCAAATCATATCGTTGATTGACCCGATGTTTGGAGTGGCGAGACGTTGTGCATCTAGAGCTTTCCAAAGTTCCAATAAGTCTTGCTCACGCACATCTGCTAACACTAAATTTTGTTCATGGGTTGAGCGAATTTCTCCAAAACAATATTGATCGGCAATATCAGCGACTGCGTCCATTTGTTCGTCTGTTATATCACCTGGCGCAATTGCATGCTCTTTTAATGAAATATTAACAATGCGATAGCCAGATTGGCGATGTTCAACAGTATTGTTGTCGTACCAAGCGGCAAATTTAGAATCCAAATCACGCCATTTATTAACGCGCTCGTCTCCCGCTGTAAGTTCTTCATAAGCAGGTAAGGGGAAGAACGTTTGCATGCTGTCAAAATCAACTTCATGCAGTTTTAATTCACCTTGTTTAAAATGTTCCCACTCGGCTTCAACTTCGTCTCGAAAATCATCAATGCCCATGGCATTCACTAAGATTTTGATCCGTGCTTTGTATTTATTGTCGCGACGACCATATAGGTTATAGACACGCAAAATTGCCTCGCAATAAGACAGAATATCTTCACGTGGTAGAAACTCTTTAATGACTTTGCCAATAACGGGTGTGCGGCCTAAGCCACCACCTACATAAACACGAAAGCCAATTTCTTGTTTGTCGTTGTGTACCACCTCTAAGCCAATATCATGAAATTGAACTGCAGCTCGGTCAGTCGTTGCGCCAGTCACCGCAATTTTAAATTTACGCGGTAACCAATAAAACTCAGGGTGCATCGTTGACCACTGACGAATTATTTCGCAATATGGTCGTGGGTCAATGATTTCATCGCTAGCAACACCTGCGTATTGATCCGAACTGATATTACGAATGCAGTTGCCACTGGTTTGCATTGCGTGCATTTCGACTTCGGCGAACTCAGCCAAAATATCTGGCACATCAGCTAACTCAGGCCAGTTGTATTGAATGTTTTGTCGCGTAGTAAAGTGACCATAGCCACGGTCATACTTACGTGCAATGTGCGCCATTGTGCGCATCTGTTCAGAGTTGAACAAACCATATGGAATGGATACTCGCAACATGTGCGCGTGAATCTGCATATACAGGCCATTACGTAAACGCAAAGGCTGTAAATCAGCCGCGCTCAATTCACCTGCTAGGTGTCGTTTTACTTGGCCGCGAAACTGCTCAACGCGCTCTTTGACAATGGTTTTATCTATCGAATCGTATTTATACATAAGCAATGACTAGAAATAATATTGGTGCTATTGCACAGTTCCGCGACTATACCCCTCAGCCTTTAGAAAAAAAAGGCCTAAGAAATTATATTTATATAACTACTTGTTGGTTAGGTCGGATTGAGTAACAACATCATATTACGTTTTAGCTCATCAATCACGATCGGTTTATGCATCAAAATAGCATCTGTCTTACTCGCTTCTTGAATCCGTTCTGCAGAGGTATCCCCAGTAATGATAATGGCAGGTGTTTCTCGCCCTAGTGATTTACGAATCTCTTTAATTGCATCCCAGCCCGTCAGCCCATCTCTGAGTCGATAATCAACCAACATGATGTCTATCGCTACGTTATTAATTTGATCAATCACTTCTTCGGTGGATTCACCACTAATGCACTGGCAACCCCAGCTTGCAATAAGTTCGTCAATCGAGGTTCTGACTTTTGAATTGTCTTCAATAATCAATATTGACTTACCTGCCATAGAAAAAGGTTGTTTATTTTCTTGGTTAGTCTGAACCAGTTGGTTCATTGAGGCCGGTATCTCAAAACTAAATACTGATCCACGCCCTTCGACTGAATTAACTGAGATTGTTGTGTCAATTGTCTCAGCCAAACCTTGGGTGATGGCTAAGCCTAGTCCAAAGCCTTTATGAGAATCTCGCTCAAGATTATCCAATTGCTGAAAAGAAACAAATATTTCATCATATTTCGTTGCGGGTATGCCAATGCCAGTATCCCAGACTTGAATCAATAAGGTATTAGGATTACGTTTTCGACAGCTTAAAAGTATACCACCTTCAGTGGTGTATCGGATCGCATTCGATAGCAGGTTTCGAATAATCAATTCCACAATTAGAATATCTGAGTTTGCAATAGCATAAGATCGACGTACTTTGAAATCCAGTTGCTTGTTAGTTGAAGTGGGGAATATTTCACTTTCAAGTTTATCGAAAACTGTTTGTATGTAAAAAGGTTTAGGTTTAGCGGTAATCACGCCTGCTTCTAATTTAGAGATATCAAGAAATGAGTCCAGCATACCTCGCGTTGAATCAATGGCGGCGGTCATTTTTTGTTGTAATTGGGTTTGTTGAGCGTCCAGTTTTGTATTACCAAGAATCTCCACCATCATGTTTAAGGCGTGCATCGGTTGACGTAAATCGTGGCTTGCAGACGCGAGAAAGACAGATTTTGCATTATGTGCCTGATCCGTTTCGGCTAGAGCTGTGCGTAATTGTTTGATTAGGTCTTTGTTTTCAAACCTTAGTCTAATCGAATCAACGATATTCAGTTCAATTCTGCGGGCAAACATAACACTCAGAAATAATAACAACGTCATTGCCAAGCCCATTAGAAAATATGTTTTCTGGTCTAGCAAAAATAGTAAGATAATCGCTATAATCATCTTTGGTATTGCATAACCATAAAAAATTGGTATGCATGGTCCTTGCATTGATACAGAGCCTGCGGTGATCCCACCGATCGCAATCGCGATTGATAGCACCACGCTTGGTGAATAGGCCGTAGTCATATACGCAATAGGAAGGTAGCAAAAAATAATATTTGACGCCATGACCATTATGATTTCACCCACAACGAGCCGCTGTGGATTCTGAGAGCCATAATCAACGATGTGTGATTGGTAATATGCCCGTGCAGCATAAGTTATGAAGGTCAAGGCATACCATATAAAGATGCTTGATTGATTTGTTTCGGTGTAAACAATCCAGGTTAAACAAGCACAGATAAATAAAATAGAAGCTGTGCTGGCAAGATGACCACGGGTAACGAGCTTTAACTGCTCCCTTAATATTTCATCTCTGTGAAAAGTTGGAATGAATTTCACGGTCTAGTGTTAATATTAGTCATATTAATTTTTTGCGTTTGATCGGTTATCTCTAGATATGGATTATAGTCAATATCAACGTATGCGTCGTTAAATTGGAAAGTTCTGTTTAGAACTGATTAAGTATAGGGCTATGAAAATACTAATTGTTGATGATCATGTGATGTTTGCAGATTCTCTTGCGCTTGCATTAGAAATTCAGGGGTTATCAGTAGTTAAGGTTTCAAATGGTGCCGATGCTTTAGGTGTGACTAAAAACCAAAAATTTGATCTGGTTTTGCTCGACATTAATTTACCTGATGTACATGGAGAGGTACTTTTAAAGCTATTAAAGAGCAAAGAGGCGAAACGAAAAGTCATCATAGTCAGCGCGATGAATGTAAATAAACAAAGAATTGTTGAATTAGGTGCCGATGGTTTTATTCATAAAGCGAATAATATAGAAGCCATATTCAATGGTATAAATACTGTTCTAGCTGGAGACAGTCATTTTGAAGGTGATAACAGTGTTCACCAGCCATTTGATTCAAGTTTGCTGTCACCGCGCCAAGCACAAATTATGCAAGCGATGTCAGAAGGGCTAACAAATAAAATGATTGGGCTAAAACTTCATATTAGCGAAGGAACGGTCAAACAACACATGAGCAGCGTATTCAAACTATTGGATGTGAAAAATCGAACTGAATGTCTTCGTAAGGCTAGGCAACTAGGCTTAACAAACTAACAAGTAAGCAACTCACCTAACCCTCAATATGTGGTGAATTTATAACTTTAGTTATATTGCACTTTTACCTGAGTGAAGCTAATCTAATTACTTGCTAGAGCGTAAGACTGCAGTTTTTCAGGAAGAATACGGATGTATTTAAACTGTCTCTGTAGTCTAACTCGATATTTAAGCAAAAGAGGGGAAGTAGTAATAAGTTAATTAACCTATATCTTGTTGCTGAGTTTTGACTTTTGTTATTTAATGCAAAGGTTGCAAGGTTAATAGTTAAACTTGATGAGTATAGAGGTACACATCAAGTTTGACTAATTTTTTGTATGTGGATGTTCTGCATTTCTGCCGAGTGCTACTTAACTTCTGTTTGATGGTTTTTGTGAGCCAACATTAGATCGAAAAGGTCTTGTTTCTAGAGTTAATTCGACAATCCCTTAGCTATAAATTTACTCTTTAATCTCAATCTTAGCTATGGCATGGTAACAGTTTCAACAAACCATATAAATTCAAACTAATGAAAAAAATAATCGCATTTGCTGCGTCCAGCAGTACACAATCGATTAATAAAAAACTGGCGACTTACACGGCGAGCCTTGTTTCAAATGCTGAGATCGAAGTGCTGGATTTAAATCACTATAAACTACCTCTTTATAGTGAAGATATTGAGCGTGAATTATTAGCAAATTCAGGCCCACCAAAATCAGCCACGGATTTCCGTGCCAAGTTGGCGAGCGCCGATGCCATAATTGTTTCCTTTGCCGAGCACAACGGTTCTTATACTGCAGCATTTAAAAATCTGTTTGACTGGTGCACGCGTCAAGGTAGAGATGTGTATGCGGATAAACCTATGATATTGCTGTCGGCTTCCAAGGGACCGCGTGGTGCTAAAACTGTTCTCGAGCAGGCGGTGAACGCAACGCCAAGATTTTCTGGCAACGTAAAATTCAGCGTGTCAGTTCCTTCTTTTACGGAGAACTATGATGCGAGCACTCAACAAATTACTAACCCTGAAATTACCGATCAGTTAAAGCAAGCAGTGTTAGCGTTAAGCAAGTAATCAAACAAGATGAAAATAATGATGAATATACGATCCGTATTTTATTTTGCCCTTTTTATTTTATTGTTGTCTGCTTGTACTGAGATAGAGTCACAAATTGACGCAAGTGAGGTTAAAGAACTGGTGAGTGAAACAGTAAAGATGAGCACAGATAATGAATTTGATGTGACTAACCCGTTTTATTTGCCGAGTCCTCTGTACATGCAGATGCCGGCATTCGATAAAATTGCAAATGAACATTATGCCCCAGCTTTTGAACAAGGCATGGGCGAACAACTAGATGAAGTTCAACAGATTATTGATGACGTCGAACCTCCAACGGTTGAAAATACTTTTATCGCATTAGAAAAAAGCGGTCGCTTGTTAGATCGTGTCGCCAGTGTTTTTTACGCCCTCGCTTCGGCAGACACGAATGATGATATTGAAGCATTACGAACTGAGATTGCCCCTAAAATGTCCGCGCATTCAGATGCGATTATGTTAAATGGTGATTTATTTGAACGTGTAAAAACGGTTTATCAGCAGCTTGATGGCTTAGCGCTGGATGCTGAAACACGACGCTTAGTTAGTGAAACTTATGATGACTTTGTGCGTGTAGGTGCCGCGTTGCCAGAGCAAAATAAAGAAAAACTCAAAGCAATGAATGCTGAGCTGGCAAGCCTGCAGACAGAGTTTAGTCAAAACGTGTTGGATGAAGTGAACGCCAAAGTGATTGTTGTCGACAGCTCTGACGAGCTAGATGGCTTAAATGAAGTTCAAATTGCGGCCGCGGCACAAGCCGCCAAATCTCGTGACTTAGAAGGCAAATTCGTATTACCTCTGTTAAACACTAGTAGTCAGCCTTCCTTGTCTTCAGTGACTGATCGCGGCTTAAGAGAACGTATTTTTAAGACATCTCTTTCACGTGGCAATTCAGGTGGTGAATTTGATAATCGTGAAATTCTGAGCAATGTTATAAAGCTTCGTGCTGAACGTGCTCAGCTACTCGGTTTTGAAAATCACGCCGCTTTTTCTTTAAGCAATCAGACTGCGAAAACCACCGACGCAGTCAATACACGCTTGGCGACGATAACACCGCCTGCGGTGGCAAACGCTAAACGAGAAGCGGCTGACTTACAAGCGATGATTGATGCGCAAGGCGGCGATTTTGAACTCACAGCTTGGGACTGGGATTTCTATAGCGAGAAAGTTCGATCTGAGCGTTATGACTTCGACGACTCGCAACTCAAGCCTTATTTGGAAATGAATAATGTCTTAGTCAAAGGTGTTTTTTACGCGGCGGAAAAAGTCTATGGATTGACCTTCAAGTTGCGGCCGGACCTGCCGACCTATCATCCTGACGTGCGCGTATGGGAAGTCTTTGAAGAGGACGGTTCGACACTCGCGCTGTTTATCGAAGACTTCTATGCACGCGAATCCAAACGCGGCGGCGCGTGGATGAATGCTTATGTGTCACAGTCTAAGCTGATCGGCACAATGCCGGTTGTAGCCAATCACTTGAATGTGCCGAAGCCGCCTGAGGGAGAACCAACCCTATTAACTTGGGCTGAAGTGAATACACTATTTCACGAGTTTGGTCATGCTCTGCATGGCATGTTTTCAGATGTGCAATACCCATCATTTTCGGGTACATCAGTGCCGCGAGATTTTGTTGAGTATCCTTCTCAGGTCAATGAGATGTGGGCCGATTGGCCTGAGGTATTAGGCAATTATGCGATTCATTATGAAAGCGGTGAGTCAATCCCGCGAGAGCTATTAGAAAAAGTGATAGCCAGCTCTAAATTTAATCAAGGTTTTAAGACAACAGAATATTTGGCCGCGTCTTTATTGGACCAGGCGTTACATCAGTTAAATCCTGAAGAAGTACCTAGTGGTGACAAAATAATGGCCTTCGAAGCTCAAGCATTAGACAATGCCGGTGCAGCATTGAATGTGGTGCCCCCGCGATATCGTAGCACATATTTTTCACACATCATTGGTGGCTATTCAGCTGGGTACTATGCATATATTTGGAGTGAGGTATTAGACGCAGATTCCGTTGAATGGTTTAAAGAAAATGGCGGCATGACTCGAAAAAATGGTGATCATTTTAGAAAAACCTTACTCTCTCGCGGTGGCGCAGAAGATGCTATGACAATTTTTAAAACCTTCCGTGGTGCAGAGCCTAATATTCAGCCTTTATTGGAACGTAGAGGTTTAGTTACCAATTAATTTTAGTGAAATGTAAAAAATGCCAAATCATGAAAAAATAGATTATCTAGAATACCCAGCTAAGGATTTAGCTGCGACTAAAGCTTTTTTTGCTCATGCATTTGGTTGGAAGTTTGAGGATTATGGCCCTGAGTATACTGCCTTTGATAATCAAGGTGTGATGGGTGGTTTTTATAAAGCTGATTTAGTTAGTAACTCTGATAATGGCGCCGCATTAACAATCTTCTTTAGTGATGACTTAGAATCAACTCAGGTAAAGGTGATAGAAAATGGAGCGATCATTGTTAAGCCCATTTTTTTCTTTCCTGGTGGGCGCCGCTTTCATTTTACTGAACCCAGTGGTAATGAGTTTGCTGTGTGGTCTGATCAATAGTTATTAACAGCGCCATAATTAGTTAACCTTCTTTAGCTACTAATCAGCACTAAAGAAAGCCTAGGGATTACTTTTATAAGTACTTTATAAGAAAATTTCTGTTGACGCATAAGATTGTTCTTATTCTATGATGCTGGTTGTCTAACTAATTTTGAATAATTTTTACTGGAATTTCACAAACTCCATGTCTATAATCCGCCTTTGAAGCACTTGAGGAGCGTTGCAATAGGTTCCTTCCTATCAGGCTCAAGTGTTAGGTAGCTTTATTTTAGCTCACCTTAAGCAGCAACGGCGCTCATTTTTCATATTAACTTTTTAACGTTAGGAGATGAAAGATGAGTGTAAATCCATCTAATCCCGAGTTTACTGACTATTTAGTCAAAGATATTAACCTTGCTGATTTTGGTCGTAAGGAAA
>JALZWI010000026.1 GCA_023299895.1 Arenicella sp.
AAAACAATACATAATTTAAACCAAAAATCAGAAAAAGTCTTCGACCCTTCAACGCTACAACTAATAGACTTGCTTCGAAAGCATTAAATAAAATATCGTTAGTCGATTTTAAATTGTAATTTAGTTGCGTCTATTGAGCTCTCAACTGGTTGTTTAGTTGCCTCATTCATCGCCGGCGAAAAACGCCATGTTTCAACAGATGTGATAGCGGCATTGTCAAAAATGTTGCTAGGCTCTGAGTCAATGATTGTAATGTCCTTAGGTACGCCATCAGTATCTATGGTAAAACTAATACTTACCCAGCCCTCTAAATTACGCTCAAGTGCCCGAGTTGGGTAGCGAGGCGGATTACGAGAAATAACTTTCGCAGGAATTATCTTCACTGATACTGGTTTAGTGATTTCTTTAACAATTGCGACTTTTTCCGCAGTTGCTTTTGACACTTCAGCAGCAATAGCTGTTTTGCGTTCTTCAATCGCAGTGCTTAGTAGCGCAAATTTTTGAGGGTCGACATCAAGACGTTTAACTAAAGCGGTTAATTTTTCAGCATCTTCAAGGTTATCTTCCTTGATGGCGCTGTTCGCTGATGCAATCAATTTTTCACTAAGTGTGTTAATCCTTGGTGAAAAATTAACATTACTAATAGTGTTTTTTTGTAGAGCTTCAGACACAATTGCGTAAGCATTACCTGTGGTAGGCGGAATCAAGTTATTCTGCGCCAATGCTCGGTCGATATTTTCTAACAAAACTTTTTCATTGCGTAGTGCAGCAGCGGCAGTTTGCGATGTTTTTGATTCAGGCCCTATGTTTGCTAAAACGGCAGCAGTTTGGTCAATTTCTTGTGCAGTACCTGATCTCTTGAGTTCGTTGACATGAGCGTTGATCGCAAGCTCTAACTCTTCACGTAGCTCATAGCTGCTTGTATCTAGAGGTTCAATCACTTGTATTGCATTAATTGTTTCTAGAGCACGACCAAATTCAGCATTTTCAACTAAGCTTGCGTAGGTACTTTTGAGTTCACTAACTAGAAGTTTTTTGCCTTCATAGGCGGTTAAATCATAAGGGTCAATGATTAATACTTGATCATAATAATGGAGTGCATTATTGCCTTCTGGGCTGATTTTTCTGCCTTCAAGTAATGCTTTGGCAGCGTCTTGGTTGAGTTGATTGATTTTGGAAACATCATCATTTGTTGTTAGTAAGGTGTCATCAATTATTGTTGGTTCAGTAACAACCGGTGAATCGGCTTGTTCGCTCGTATCTGAATTTTTACCGAACAGCAGCCAACCAATTACTGCCAATGCTAATACTCCAACGGCTGCATAAATAGCAGGGTTATTTTTTTGTTGTGCAGCGAGAGTGTCAATATTTGTTTTATTTTCTAGAGGACCTACTGCAAGTAGGTCTTCGCCAGCTGCTTGTTTTTCAATTAAGCTTTCATGCATTTTACTGGCGGAACCAAATGAAAGAAAAATTTGATTGGGATGAATTGGTTTATTGAAGGCTCGATAGATAATAGGTTGTATGTTTGATCGAAGTAGGTCTGCTAAAGGTTCAGCTTTTCCGACCATCATAATGACTTGCGTTGGGTCACTTTTTTTTAGCTTCAGAGTTTGCTCGATAACCTCACTGTTACCAGCATTAACACTATCGACATCAATGATGATGATGTGATTATTGATTAATAAGTCAGGATCATCCAATACCGTTTGTATTGATTCCCGGCTGATAAATTGAAACTTTGTTGTGTTGTTCTCAAGTAGTGCACTTAGTAATTCTATATCTTGTGTAACGACTAAAACGGTCGAATTCTGATTGGATTCAGTCATGTATGCCTCCTATACTACACATGTAATACTTATATCTATCTTTATTATTTTATTATTGCTTTTATTATGGCACCGATGATATCACCAAAATAATTTTTACTATATGCTTCTATAGAGATTAACGTTATAGAATTTATCGTTCATTTTACAAATAAAAAGTCTATAAACTAATGATTAGACTTAATTCTTTATTTTTTTTAAGTTTTTTAGTATCTGCTTTGTACTATTTCAGTAAAAATCAACACAAAAGACACATCATTCATTGCGACAATCCAAAAAATTACAAAAGCAATAGAAACGCTCTGACAAATTATTGTAAACAAGTTTTGTTGAAATACTTCGATCATAGACATTAGCTATAGTAAATATTTCAATCACGAGAGACTACTGTGATAAGTCGTGTATCATTTATCTTGGTAAGTACAGAAGTAAGCTGTTTGTACAGGCACTTTTAGTAAAAAAGTTTTATTCGCAGCTACTTCAAATTGGTCACCGTCAAAGTAATCCTGATACTGATCTGACCCTGGTAGTTGCACAGATAAGTGGCCATTAATTACTGTTACGACCTCATGTTGCGATGTGTCAAATTGATACTCTCCGATATCCATGACACCAACTGTTGCTGGCAATGTTGAGGTCTTTAGCTCGATTGATGCGACTTTGCCTTCAAAGTATTGATTGATGTTCAACATAAATATATTCCTAGTTTAATTAGCGAGTTGCCAATTGAGAGTTTGACCAGCATAAAAGGGGACAATGCTGTCGCCATTGGGGAGTTCAATCAGTTTAGGCAAGACCCAGTCTTTACGTATTAATTTAATGGTTGTATTGTTACGTGCCAGCCCATAAAAGTCAGGCCCATGTAAACTAGCAAAACCTTCCAGCTTATCTAAAATGTCCAGTTCATCGAATATTTGAGCATAAAGTTCTAATGCACTACATGCGCTATAGCAGCCAGCACAGCCACAATCACTTTCTTTACGTTGTTTGCTGTGGGGAGCCGAGTCAGACCCCAAGAAAAATTTATTTGAACCCGAAGCAACCACATCTTGTAAGCGCTGCTGGTGGGTGTTGCGTTTTAGAACTGGTAAACAATAGTTATGCGGGCGTAGGCCACCAACTAATAAGTCATTGCGGTTTAACAATAAATGTTGGGGCGTAATTGTGGCGGCAATCTGTTGGTTGCTGCCCATCACAAAATCAGCAGCATCGGCTGTTGTGATATGTTCAAACACAATTTTTAGGTCTGGAAAACGTGTATGAATCGGAATTAAGTACTGATCTATAAATAGTTTCTCACGGTCAAATATATCAACATCAGGGCTTGTCACTTCACCATGTATTAGTAATAGCATTCCAGCATTACTCATTACTTCGAACACAGGGTGGAGTGCTTCAATGGCGCTGACCGCCGAACCAGAGTTAGTGGTTGCCCCCGCTGGATATAATTTAGCGGCAGGAATTTCGGCACTGACTGCATCCTGTATATCTTTTGCCGTTGTATTGTTTGTCAAATAGAGCGTCATTAATGGCTCAAAATTATTATTTTTAGGAATCGCAGCTGAAATTCTTTGACGATAAGCTAGAGCTTGCTCTCTATTAACGATGGGCGGGGTTAGGTTAGGCATTACAATGGCTCTGCCAAAACATCGAGCGGTTGCAGGCACTGTTTCGGCTAACATTTCGTCATCACGAAAATGCAAATGCCAGTCATCAGGTTGAATTAAAGTTAGTTCGTTAATTGGCACGATGTGTTCCCATTGTTTAAATAATATAGGGTTAAGATAATATGGATTTTAGGTCACAGAGGTTTCGTTTTTTTACCGTTCAGCTACAATACACCGCTTAATCATTACGCTGGCGTGTAGCGTTTCTCTACACATAGGCAATAAACAATTTTACTACGTGTTTGGCATCATAGCTAGGCAGGAAATTATGTCGATAAATATTACCTTTCCAGATGGTGCAGTTAAAGCATTTGAGTCGCCTATTACTGGTATGCAAATTGCTGATAGTATCAGCAGCGGCTTGCGCCGAAATGCCGTTGCGGTTGTGGTTAATGATGAGCAGTGGGATTTGTCACGCGATATTGAAACAGATGCCAATGTGGCAATCATCACTCGTGACACTGAAGAAGGCTTAGAAGTACTTAGGCACGATGCCGCGCATGTCATGGCTGAAGCGGTTAAAGAATTATACCCTGAGACACAAGTTACGATCGGGCCATCCATTGAAAATGGTTTTTATTATGATTTCGCGCGTGAGTTAGCCTTTACGCCAGAAGATTTGGATAAGATTGAATTACGCATGCGCGAGATTGTAAAGCGTAACGAAGAAATTCAGCGCGAGGTGTGGGATCGTGACGATGCTATAAAGTACTTCAAGGGTATTGGTGAAGACTACAAAGCCGAGATTATTGGTGACTTGCCGGCGGGTGAAACCATCACTTGTTACCGACAAGGTGAGTTTATCGATCTATGTCGTGGGCCACATTTGCCGTCAACCGGTGTATTGCGTGACGGTTTTAAGTTAACCAAATTAGCCGGCGCCTATTGGCGCGGTGATTCTAATAATGCACAGCTGCAGCGTATTTATGGCACAGCATGGTCAGATAAAAAGCAGTTAAAAGCGTATCTGCATCGTATGGCAGAAGCGGAAAAACGAGATCATCGTAAACTGGGCAGGGCCTTAGACTTATTTCATATTCAAGACGAGGCACCAGGCAGTGTGTTTTGGCACCCCAAAGGTTGGTCTATTTATCAAACTGTGCAAAGCTACATGGCTGAACAACAGTATCAGCGCGACTACCATGAAATAAAAACACCGCAAATTGTAGATATTTCTCTTTGGGAGAAGTCCGGGCATGCGGATAAATTTGGTGATGATATGTTCACTCTCACCAGTGATGAACGTGAATATGCCATTAAACCAATGAATTGCCCGTGTCACGTGCAAGTGTTTAATCAAGGCTTAAAAAGCTACCGTGATTTACCATTGCGTTTGGCTGAATTTGGTTCTTGTCATCGCAATGAAATGTCAGGATCATTACATGGCATTATGCGGGTGCGTAGCTTTGTACAAGACGACGGACATATTTTTTGCACCGAAGACCAAATTCAATCTGAAGTCACTTCGTTCATCAATTTTTTGCATGACGTCTATCGCGACTTTGGCTTTGACGAAGTGATTTATAAATTGTCGACGCGGCCAGAGCAGCGAGTTGGTTCTGATCAAGATTGGGATCGAGCCGAACAAGCACTCGAATTAGCGTTGAATGATAACGGTCTTGATTGGGAGCTACAGCCTGGTGAAGGCGCATTTTATGGCCCGAAAGTAGAGTTCTCTTTGAAAGACTGTATCGGCCGTGTATGGCAATGCGGTACGATTCAGGTAGATTTTTCCATGCCGGGTCGATTAGGCGCTGAATACATTGCCGAAGATGGAAGCAAGCAGGTCCCAGTTATGTTGCATCGAGCCATATTGGGCTCAATAGAGCGTTTCTTAGGTATTTTGATTGAGCAGCATGCTGGAGCATTACCATCTTGGTTAGCGCCGCAACAAGTTATGGTTGCCACAATTGTCAGTGATGCAAATGAATACGCTCAACAAGTCGCTGCAGCTCTACGTAATGCTGGATTACGTGCCGAGGTTGATCTGCGCAATGAAAAGATTGGCTATAAAGTACGTGAACATAGCGTACAAAAGATACCTGCTATTCTATGTATTGGTAAACGTGAGGCTGAAGAGGGCACTGTTGCTGTACGTCGTTTTGGTAGTAAGGCGCAAACCGTGCTTACATTAGAGGACTTTACCGAGCAGTTCTCACAAGAGGTGGCGCATAAAGAGGCGTTTACACCTATTGAAAATTCTTCGAATGACTAAATATACAAACTGTTATTATTAAACTAATTATATTAAACAAGGCTAGATAGCCTAACTGGAGTAAATATGAAATTGTCTAAACCTATTATTTTGAGTCTGTTGTTAGCCGTTAGTACTGTGCACGCTCAACAAAGCGAAGTAGAGTTGACTAGCGAAAAAGCCAAATTTAGTTACACCATCGGCGCACAAATTGCGGCTGATTTGTTACGAGGTGGCTTAACTGATGAAATAGATTTAGAGGCGTTTTTAGCCGCTCAAAACGATGTTATGTCTGGCGAAGAACCAAGAATGAGTCCAGAAGAAATGCAAGCTGCCCAACAAACATTTCAACTCAAACAGCAAGAGGCATTCGCAGCAGTACTAGAAGAAAATAAGTCGAAAGGTGATGTATATTTAGCTGAAAATAAGTCAAAGGAAGGCGTTAAGACAACTGAATCCGGTTTGCAGTATGAAGTTCTGCGAGCAGGTAAAGGCACAGAGCCAACCGCAGAAAGTACCGTCAATGTGCACTATAAAGGCACATTGATTGATGGTACAACGTTTGATAGCTCTTATGATCGTAACCAAACAGCTGACTTCCCGGTAGCTGGTGTTATTCCTGGTTTTTCTGAAGGTCTAATGCTGATGAAACCTGGCTCCCAATATAAGTTCACCATTCCATCTGAGATTGCTTATGGCGAACAAGGTCCAGCGAGCATTGGTCCAAATCAAGTATTGATTTTTGAAGTAGAACTTAATGAAGTGAAATAGAAGCTGTCCTTCTTTAAATTAATTATACAAAGATAATCAGGCTGTTGGTGATACAACAGCCTGATTTTTTATTATGAAAAAATACGCACTCTATTTCAGTAATTATTGTTACTTTTGCCAAAAAGTAATGTTAAGCATGCAAGGTAAGCAGCACCAAATAGACTTACGAGATGTCTCTGCAGGTGACAATTTGATTAAACTAAACCGCGGTGGCGGAAAGACTCAAGTGCCTTGTCTTAGAATTGAAGAAACTGGTACAGATACGGTTATGTGGCTTTATGAGTCAGACGATATTCTGAGCTATATAAAGACGAATAACTTAATAAGTTAAATTTTAAGCTAATTGGCTTAAGATACTGTCGCGTATACCTTCAACAGAGCCGACGCCTTGAATCGTAAGGTATTTCGGGCTATTGGCGGAACCATTTTTCGCAAACTCTTGATAGTAGTTGATTAAAGGTTCTGTTTGTTGATGGTAGATAGTTAAACGATTTTTAACCGTCGCTTCTTTGTCGTCTTCACGCTGTACCAGCGGTTCGCCGGTAACATCATCTATTCCTTCTTGCTTGGGTGGATTGTATTGAATGTGATAGGTACGACCCGAGGCCAAATGGGCTCGGCGGCCACTCATGCGTTTGATTATCTCGGCATCAGCAACACTGATTTCAACTACATAATCAACATCAATGTTGTTTTCACGCATTGCTTGGGCTTGTGGAATCGTGCGTGGAAAACCGTCTAGTAAATAACCGTTTATACAATCAGCTTCTTTTAAACGGTCTTTAATCAAACCTACGATTATATCATCAGAGATTAAACCTCCAGCATCCATAATTCCTTTGGCTTGCAAACCTAGCGGCGTGCCAGCCTTAACTGCTGCACGTAGCATATCGCCAGTCGATATCTGAGGTATATTGAATTTTTTGGTTATGAATGTGGCTTGTGTGCCTTTACCAGCACCCGGGCCGCCAAGAAGAATTAAACGCATATTTTATATATTCTTATAAGTGAAGGATAAATAAGCTTCTTATTATAGCTTAGGGTAAGTTGATATTAATAGCCGCTATTATTAATAGCGCATACGCCATAGATTGTTAATTTACCACAAACTGTTCTTAAATCATAAGTTCATTGCCAATAAGATTTGATGTCGTCATAGGGTGACCTAAACCCCATAGTCGAGTTATTATAGAACTGAACTAACGTTATCAATAATAAACTAACCAACGAAATGAAAATGTCATCTAAACAGCAAGACACGCACTTTTATGCAGAAGATGCATTAGTAAATAATACGAATTTGGACCCAATTAACCTTTCTGACGCGGACACCTTAGATCAATTATTTCGTGAACGTGTTAGACGAAGCCCAGACAAAATTGCCTATTCGCAGTTCGAACGAAATAAAAAAAATTGGTACGCGAGCACCTGGTCGCAAATGGCAGAGCAAGTCGAGCGTTGGCAAGTTGCTTTTAGAGAATCAGGCCTTAGCAAAGGAGATCGAGTCGCAATTTGTTATCGAAATAGCGTTGAGTGGGTGATCTTTGATCAAGCTGCTTTGCGATTAGGTTTGGTTGTTGTACCTTTATATACAGCCGATCGTGCGGACAACATCGCCTATGTGATTGGCGATAGCCAGGCTAAATTAGTGCTGCTTACTGGGCTGGATTTATGGGGCGCGATTACCAATACAGATGAAAATATTTCATGTCTTGAGACTGTATTAGTTTTTGATGACTTGTCACCTCAGCCGCAGGATCAAGATGCTCTATCAGATGAGTCGGCATTGTTGGTTAAAAAAGTTGACGACTGGTTACCTACACAAGGCAGCCACCTTGAACGAGGTCTGGCTAAACCAGAAGACCTAGCAACAATTATTTATACTTCTGGCACGACAGGTCGACCTAAGGGAGTGATGCTTTCGCATAAAAATCTTTTGTCAAATGCATATAGTGGCATGCGCAGTGTGGCATTAAAGCCAAGTGACCATTTATTGTCGTTTTTGCCTTTATCGCATGCTTTAGAAAGAACTATCGGGTATTACGCACCAATGTTAATGGGCGCACAGATCAGCTTCAATCGCTCGATCCCTGAATTGTCTGATGACCTTAAAGAGATTCAACCAAGTGTGTTAATTTCTGTCCCAAGAATTTTTGAGCGGGTACATAATAAAATTTACGCCAAAGTTAGTAAGCAAAGCGCATTTAAACAACGCCTTTTCAAATTAGCCATAGAAACAGGCTGGTATCGATTCGAGTATCAGCAAGGTATTGGCGGTTGGCATCCAAAGCTGCTGATGGCAGGTTTGCTTGATTATGTAGTAGCAAAGCCAATTCGTAGTAATTTAGGTGGCAATCTAGAGTTTGTAATTATCGGTGGCGCAGCTTTATCGCCTGAGGTGGCTAAAACTTTTATTGCGCTTGGTTTGACCTTGTTGCAAGGTTACGGTTTGACTGAATCCAGTCCAGTGGCGAGTGTCAATACCCCCAAACATAATGCGCCTGATTCGATTGGCTTGCCACTGCGTGGCGTTAAAGTCAAAATAGCTGACAATGATGAACTGTGGATTCGAGGTGATAATGTTATGCAGGGCTATTGGCGAAATGAAGAAGCAACGGCTGATGCTCTAGTAAAAAGGGATGATGGTATCTGGTTAAAAACTGGCGATCGTGCGTCCATTGATAAGCAAGGATATATTCGCATAATCGGACGTATTAAAGATATCATCGTTCTTGCTAATGGTGAAAAAATGCCGCCAACGGATATTGAAACAGCTATTTTACGTGACCCATTGTTCGAGCAAGTAATCGTGATAGGAGAGGGCAAGTCGTATTTAAGTGCCATCATTGTGTTAAATAAAGAAGCTTGGCAAGATTTGCAAGTCGTGCATGGTTGGACTGAACAGAGCTTGGATGAGAACACTGTTCAGGAATATGCTCTGAATCAAATCTCCTTACAAATGAATGATTTCCCAGGTTATGCAAAGATACGAAGAGTTAACCTCAGTCTAGATGAATGGACTGTTGAATCTGGCTTGATGACGCCAACACTTAAAGTAAAACGTCCCAAAGTAATTGACGCTTATGCCGTACAAATAGAATCTATGTATGCAGGCAGCGGAGTGCATCAGGTTTGAAGTATTTACGCTTTGCTCTTTCAATTGTGTTTTTGATCGCAGCTGTTTATTTTGTAGAAAACAAACCAACCACAACTAACTATGGGGCGAATCTGCAAGAACAAGTAATAGGTTCTTCTGAGGCTATCGTTGACTATAGTCAGGCACGATCTATTTTGTGGCAATCCTTATATAGTAATGGCGGTAAGACACTCTATTGTGGTGAATCATTCAGTAGTCAACAACGTAATGGTTTTAATGTTGAGCATGTGTTTCCTATGTCATGGGTGACGAATTCACTTGATTGCGGAACAAGAAATCAATGTCGAGATAAGAGTAAGGCCTTTAATAAAATTGAAGCCGACTTGCATAACCTTTATCCATCGCGAAGCGATGTTAATCAAGCTCGTTCTAGTTTTGCATTTGGTGAAATAACTGGTGAGCAACGGGAATTTGGTAAAGACTGTGATTTTGAAGTAAACGAACAACAAAGAACTGCAGAACCTGGGTTAGCAGTAAGAGGTGAAGTTGCTCGAGCGATGTTTTACATGGCTTATCAGTATCAACAATATGGCCTTAAATTATTCTCCAAGCAGCAGCACTTATTACAACAATGGCACATAAATGATGCGCCCAGTGAGCATGAACGCAGTCGTAATGACAAAATAGAAAAACTGCAAGGCAATCGGAATCCATTCATTGATGATCCGGCAAAGCTTGATAAATTAATAGCTGATGGGTATTTTTCCTAACAGCAATATATAAAAGAGGTTTACCATGACAAAGTTAAATTCAGTTTTCCGTTTATTGATGGTATTGAGCATGACTATCTTTTTAATAGCTTGCAGTAGTAATGAGCTCGAAGTCACAGCGCAATTCTCTAACACTCAGGACATCGACGAAGGCGATGTAGTATATTTTGAAAATCAACCGATTGGCGAAGTTGCTGATAGCAAGTCTCAAGGTAATGGTTTATCGATTGTTATAGAGTTAGCCCCGTCTGCTGCTGAACTAGTTTCAAGCAATTCTGCAATTGTGGTCAACAGACTTAAACAAACTGCTACCTTAGAAATATATAATTCAAATAATGTTACATCCGAGTTTGTACAAAACGGTCAACAGATAAAAGGCTTAGACTCGATGTTTCAACTTGGCGCGTGGATGGTCGGCGATGCAATCCAACTCGGTTCAAGTTCTTTAAGTGAATATGTTGGCGCTTTCCAAGAGTATCTACAAAGCGACAAATTTCTGCAAGATAAAAGTCTTGTACAAGAGCAAGTTAAGGTAGCAACAAGCGAAGCTCAGCAAGCTATTGAAAGTCTTGGCACTGAATTAACTTCTACTATGCAAGAGCTCACGGCAACCAAAGGTGAAGCAGCTCAAGCGATTGAACAGTTTGGAAATGAGCTCTCACCCGTGGTTCAGGAACTTGCTAAAAGTGGTTCAGTGTTGATGGAGCAACTTGAAATTTTTACAGAAAGTTTAGAGCAAATCGATGTGACTAAACAAGAAGCTGGGCAAACTTTTTTAGAAGGTTTGACGGTGATGTTAGAGACGCTTAATAAGAGTGTTGAGGCTGGCTTAGAGGAAGGTGAGGTGAATGATTCAACTGAAAGAAGTCAGTAGTTTTATGTGATCTGATTGTGATAATTTGAATAGAATAATTGGTTCTCGCACATAAATGCAGCATAATCCGAAACCAAATCTGATTCTGTTATTGGATGCTTTAATATTATGTATGAAATCGTCAAATCAATTTCTTTTTGTTACGGACACCGCTTATTAAATTATGTTGGGCCGTGCGCTAACTTGCATGGGCATAATGCCAAAGCAGAAATCATGTTGTCGAGTGATGAGCTTGATATCTGCGGCATGGTCATGGATTTTGGAGAAATAAAGTCGAATGTAAAAGCTTGGATTGATGAGAACTTAGATCACACAATGTTATTAAGCAAGGGTGATCCTTTGATACCAGTATTTGAAGAAATGAATGAACGATTTTATTTAATGGAGAACAACCCTACCGCTGAAAATATTGCAAAACTTATTTATGAGTATGTTGAGCAGCAAGGCTTCCCTGTTGTTTCAGTAACCTTGTGGGAGACAGATTCTAGTTTCGCTCGGTTTTCACACTAGCTAGAGGCTATTTTGCGCTAACAAAGAAAACCTTAATATAATTGGCAGCCTTGCCAAGGAGGAGACGAGTTGGTTATAGGTGAGGTCTACGCATTAATATGTGCCTTATTTTGGGCATTGGCAGTCATACTATTTAAGCATGCAGGTAATAGCTTAACTGCGAATGGACTCAATCTAACTAAAAATATAATTGGCATTACTTTGTTGTTACCAACGGCGTTGTTCATTGAGGGGTTTAGCCTTCCTATATTGACGACTGAACAATGGTTGGTTTTGATTGTTAGTGGTTATTTTGGTGTCGCGGTTGCAGACACTTGGTATTTACAAGCCTTGCGCAATTTAGGGGCAGGGCGCACGGCTATTATTGCTAGTTTATATAGCCCATTTGTGGTTTTGCTTTCAATCATATTTATATATGAGACTATGGCTAGCTGGCAATGGATGGGTTTTGTATTAGTTCTAATTGGTGTATTGATTGTTACTTATCAAAATAAATACCAAGCTGTTGAAAGAGAACTATTGCTCAAAGGGGTTGCTTATGCGGCGGCTTCAGTATTTGTTACCGCTGCGAGCGTGGTTGCGATGAAACCTCTTTTATCGAACGATGGTTTCTTTTGGATTGTTAGCCTAAGAATGTTAGCCGGTGTTGTTGGGTTGTTGATTTATTTAATTATTCGCAAACAGTTAATATCAGTAGTCGATGATATCGTGCATAAAAAACATAAGTGGTTTACAATTTTTATGGCCAGTGTTTTTGGTACGTATTTAGCGATTTTATTTTGGTTGGCTGGTTTCAAATATGCCAATGCTTCGGTGGCGTCAGTATTAAACGAAACCTCAAATGTAATGATTGTGTTTTTTGCTTGGCTATTCTTGAAAGAACGACTGACTACTCAAAAAGTGCTTGGATCTATCTGTACATTTATTGGCGTGTTGATCTTTATTGGGTTCATCGTTTAGATAAGCTTGATACAATCGTATAGAGCTGAGAGCAGCCTATTGAGAGATGTCTGATTTACCTGGAAATAAATTATGTAATCTTGTCACAAGTAAATTATTTAATGCCATCAACAATGAATTTTATTTAACCAAAGCTTATTCTTGTCGCATATTCGGGCATAATTACTAAATATAATCTAACTGGAGTAATATATTTTGAAAAAATTAGTTAGCTGCTTACTTGCAGCATCAATAATGTTAACAATAACTACTGTATCTGCTCAAATGGGTGGTGGAATGGGAATGGGCGGCCAAATTGATTTAACTGAAGCTGCAGAAACGTTAGGTGTGACTCAAGAAGAGTTATTAGCCGCGTTGAATATAGATGAAGGTCGTCCTGATTTCGCGGCAGCTGCCGAAAAGTTAGGTATCACTGAAGAAGAGCTTACGGCGGCAATGCCTGCACGTGGCGGCGCAGGTGCTGGTGGCATGGGCATGGGCGGTGGAATGGGTGCTGACGCTGAATAAGTTTGAATTTGTTTTAAATAAAAAAAGGGTAAGACATTAGTCTTACCCTTTTTTTATTTAATCGTTAATGCTTTTATTTCTATAGCGCAACGATGTTCTCAGCTTGTGGGCCTTTCTCCCCGTCAACGAGGATGAACTCGACTGATTGGCCGTCGGCTAATGTTTTGAAGCCGTCGCCTTGAATTGCACTGAAATGTGCGAATACATCTGGACCACCTTCTTGCTCGATGAAACCAAAACCTTTTGATTCGTTGAACCATTTAACGGTTCCTTTTACTGTATTGGACATAATGATATTCCTAAATTTAAATTAATTTTTGTCTCACTATATTGGTAAAAAAATACCAACGTATTTGTGAGACGTTGTAGCGTAGAAATTGACTTGTAATAAAAACTTCAGGACGTGAATTATGACTAATACAAACGAGGTGGAGCTGATAAACATGTTACTTTCTGTGTTGCTGGGTGCGATTTTAAACAGCTATTGTGTCATGTCAATAACAAATAGCCTTAATAGTTAGGTATTCTATCGATGCTGATTTAGTTGTAATTCGGTAAAAATGAGTAATTTCTAGCGTATTCAAGCATCTGTTCAACGAAATCATCTGGGTACTGAACTTCAATCTCAGTGATATCTCCCGCATCATTGTACTGCGCAACAAGACGCGGATTGATTAAACCAGCATAGGGTGCAATGTTCAACTTTTCGACTCGTTGTAAAACTTCGGCATGTAATACTTGATCAACTAGTACACCATAATTTTCAATTAAACCACGCCCCGCGTCATAGTCACCTTGAGATTTAATTCTTTGTACTTCATTTAAAAGTTGCCCAAATAAGTCACGCAATGCGTAATAGTCTTTAATATCAAAGTATGTCTTATCATCTTTTGACTCTTTAACAATCACGCCATCATCAAAGCCTTTTTCGTACACCCACGCTGCGATCATTTGACGCATACGCATATGTGCTTGCTCGATGTTCTTACCTGGTTCAATACGTCTTAGCTGTAACATTAGACCATTTAGAATAAATGAATCATAAGAGGCTTTGCCTACTTCTATAGATGGCAATAAACCCATTTCAATTAATTTATCATCAAGGATAAAGTACAGACTCACTAAAGTAGCACGAGCTTCCTCTAAAGCAGAGGCATAATTTTTTAATGTTTCTTTTGGTGTCGCGACGCCTTCTTCTAGTTTGCCTGAAGCATGACCGATCACTTCGTGTAGAGCCGTCCCCATTTTACTAGATAGTTCTTTGTTCGCATGATTGCGCTTTATTTCAACAACATCATGAGCGAATTCAGTTAGTACGCCAGGGTTACTAGCCTGGTCGTAAGCGTTGACAATATTGCCTAAACTAATTGACTTTGAGCCATGTTGAGCACGAATCCAGTCTGAATTAGGTAAATTGACCCCGACTGGTGAAGATGGTGACGCATCACCCGATTCACCGGCAACGTTGACAACGTTATAACTGATTCCAGTAACCTCATCTTTTTTATGAGCAGGGTCAGTTGTGGAGTTATCTTCAAACCATTGTGCATTTTCGGTGACTACTTGCATTCGTATTGATGCGTCGAAGTCTTTGATTTGTACAATGTTTTCAAAGGAACCTTTATAGCCTTTTGGATCCTGATAGACTTCGATAAAAGAATGAATGTAATCAACGTCACCCTCAGTTGCTGCTGTCCAAGCGATATTGTAATCATCCCAAGTTTTTAGATCACCAGTCATATAATATTCTATCAATAACTTGAGTGC
>JALZWI010000027.1 GCA_023299895.1 Arenicella sp.
TACAAGGGTTTGGCAAATCAGTTCCTGCTAACAAAATCAGTTCTTGCTAAAGTGCTCCTAAAACAATGCCGTTGATTCTGGCGTAGTATAAACCGAATGCTATTGCTTACACTACTGTCTATTAAAATAATTAAGTCGCTATCACTGATATCAACTCACCCTAATATTAAATAAGCCAGACTATTTGCACTAATTATATCGTCGTTAACGCTTATTTATGCGTATTAATACTTTAGAATGCCGCTACCAGCAATTTCAACAGCGACAATACGATTAAATGCAACAGCCGGACATACTTAAAACACTTCAAGATGCACAGCTAGCTCATCAAGCAGGTGATTTTGTTAGTGCCTTAAATTTTTATGAGATCTTTTTTGATCACGCACTAGACGATGACCCCTATGCTTTATACGGCGTGCGTTTATCTTATTGTTTGGACGGCTGGGCCAGACTAGCAGAGGTTTTTCCTGGCGCGAAGGTTCGCTTAGAACAAAAACAGCAAGATATGATTAATGACTATGACCAAACTAAAGATAATGAAAAATTTCATGATTACTATTGTATTTGTAAGGCACTCAAACAAAACAATCAAGCCTTAGAATACTTCAGGCGTTTACACCAGGATAATCCTAAAAGTGCTGAAAAATTGGTTAAATACGTCTGGGACGATCTCGTAATAAATCAAAATTGGAGTCTATGTGGCTCCTTATTAATACAACCAGAGCAGAAAGTCGACGAATTTTTTGCGATCTACCAAGAAGCCAAAAATTTAAAAGCCGTTGAATCCTCATTTGATAACATGAAGTTTGATCAACACCTAGTTGATACCTTGCTTGATGGCGTCAACAACGTAGTACAAGTACTCAGATACAATAACAGAACCGATGAAATAACATCGCTAGAAAGACAATTTCATCAAGCTGTTGATACTCACAACGACCCTACCTTGACCAAAGCAGTTCATGCTAAAGCATCATTTTTGTTTATCGGTCACTAAAATGCGTGCCGCACCAATAAGGTGCACGCATTTAATGAATCATGTAATGCTGCACCAGAATAAAGCAGGCTATGTACTCAATCAAGCATTAGTACCATCAAATCCGTCAGTAAATCTGTAAACAGTGCAAATATTTTTAATACTCCATTTTATTGTTTATACTAAGGATTGATGCTTATTTCGAGGTTTTTCGAATAATGCTCTTAATGTATAAGCTAAATTCACTATGTAATTGGCACAAAAATTGCTAGTCTTTGTTAAGCATTATGCTGACAGCATGTTCTAGGCAAAAGCTAAGAACAGCTTTTTTTGTAAAAAATTTACATTCTTTTAAACAATCAATAGATAATTCTTTGGAGAATTCCGATCATGAAAAGTAAGTTGGAATACATCTGGCTTGATGGCTTTAAGCCAGTGCAAAGCCTGCGTAGCAAAACTCGTGTTGAAAGTGATTTCAGCGGAAAATTAGAAGACTGCCCTGTCTGGTGCTTTGACGGTAGTTCAACTCTACAGGCTGAGGGTGGTGATTCTGATTGCTTACTTATACCTGTATCAATCATTCCAGACCCAGATCGTAAAAATTCTTACCTTGTGATGAACGAAGTAATGAATGCAGATGGCACAGCTCATGAATCAAATGGTCGTGCGACCATTGATGAAGCTGAAGACGATGACGACTTCTGGTTTGGATTTGAGCAAGAATACTTCTTGTGGGACCCTGAAACAGATCTTCCACCAGGCTTTCCAGCTGGCGGTTACCCTGCTCCACAAGGCCCATATTACTGTTCAGTTGGCGCTAAGAACGCTTACTGCCGTAACATCGTTGAAGAACATTTCGACATTTGCCTAGAAGCTGGCTTAAACGTTGAAGGTATCAATGCTGAAGTAGCAGCTGGCCAATGGGAATATCAAATTTTCGCTAAAGGCGCAAAAGATGCGGGCGATCAAATCTGGTTCTCACGTTATATTCTAGAGCGCACTGCTGAAAAATACGGCCTGGCGATTGAATGGCACCCAAAACCACTCGGCAATACTGATTGGAATGGTTCAGGCATGCACGCGAACTTCTCTAATGGCGCAATGCGCGACAACGGAGACGAAGGCGTATTTACTAAAATCTGTGAAGAGTTCGGTAAAAACATTGAACGTCACATGAGCGTTTACGGTGCATACAATGACCAACGTTTAACTGGTGAGCACGAGACTCAATCAATTGATCAATTCAGCTACGGTGTTTCAGACCGCGGCGCGTCTATCCGTATCCCAGTGGGCACTGTAGAAGACGGTTGGAAGGGTCGATTAGAAGATCGTCGTCCATCATCAAATGGCGATCCATACAAAATCGCTGCTGCAATCATCAAAACAACTAACGAAGCTTTGGCTTAAACAGCCCTGAGCTATAAACAGCCCTGAGCTATAAACAGCCCTGAGCTATGAACAGCCCTGAGCTGTCTAATTAGTTGTTCAAATTGATTAATAAAAAGGGCTACCATTGGTAGCCCTTTTTATTTGTGTTTTATTTCTTACTAGTCAAATTCATATTCGAGCAATTCAATCTCCTGCTGCCAATGCTCAGCAACAAAATCTTTAGATCGTTGGTCGTAATAATCATGATAAGAACTTTTTTTACGAAAAGAATGATTACGATGCGGTAGTTTAATCTCCACACCAAGTTTGTCAGCTAACTGTTCAATATCCGTATTAAGTTGCTCAAAACGTAACATATAATCTAAATCTATTTGACCAGCCAGATTAGTAATTCGTTCTAATTGAAAGTTGTTGCGCTGTCGTTGTTTCTGCAGGAACTTAAAAAAACCAATTGGCTCTTTGTACTTCCTCGTTTGGTTAAGCTCCTCTTTAAGGCCGTAATGACTGTGATAGCTCGACACCAATCGATCCCAAGGGTTACGCACAACCGCAAACTTAAAATAGCTTTGATAAATATCGTTAGGTAATTTCTTGTTAGCTGCAGACAAAAACGCATGACGACGAAACTTAAATTGACGATAGTCCTTTGGCAAATCCAACCGGCGCAAAAAACTATGCCATTTATCTGTTGGAGGCTCTATCGCATAAGGCTCTAACGCAGTTCTAATGCTGGTGCCCGCTGTTTTAGATAGGTGGACAAAAATAAATTTTTTTTGGTCAGAGATCAGCATCTTTGTCAGCTAAAGTATGTACGAACTTTGAGCTAAACAGCTTAATTCAAAGGCGTTAAATAAAAGTTTAGCTTCGTAAGTGAATGGTTTGCTTACCATTATAGGTGTTACCACTTATAAATACAGTCTTTAGATATATTAAATCAACAGCACCATACTCTGGGACTTGAGCCATTAATCCAGATAATCACTGGCGTTAATTGCGCAAATTACTATGAAGCTTAATTACTAATGACATTTAATCGCCTTTTCAGAAACATCGCCGCGCTCTTTACCTTATCTGATTTCATCTCTAATCGGTTTCACCGCGCTCACTAACAATGGCACGTAACACCATTGAGTCTTTAGCGATGATCCTTAAAATTAATTTTAATTACTATTATTAATCTATAGCGTATTAAATTAATCTATTAAAAATACGCTATTTCATCACTAATACTTAATTGCAACATAAGCCAAACTTAAACTCATAGCCAACTCGGTCCTTCAAAGGTAAGCCTTAAGAAGCGAGCAAGAAGATCTAAGTTAAATAAACATGTAATAACAAAGCCCCAAATCGCACCAGAAAAATGCGCCATGTGACCGATATTATCGGCACCCCGTTTATCTTGGTACCAGGAATACGCTAAGTAAGCAACACCCGCTAATATTTGTGGAATAGCGATGATTCCATACAAATATAGATTCTGCCAAGGCGCGAAAACAATTGCCGCAAACACTACCGCCGAAACACCACCAGACGCCCCTAAGGCTGAATAATTTGGGTTTGACTGATGCTCTAAGTAGCTAGGAATAGAAGCAACAATGATTCCACCAAAATACAATATCAAGTACTTAATCAAACTGCCATCACTCAAAAAATATGGGTAATACGCTTTTTCTATCGCATTACCAAAAGACCACAACACAAACATATTAATCAATAGATGCATCATGTCTGCATGAATAAATCCAGAGCTTAAAAAACGATACCACTGGCTATTGCGCTTCATTGTTACCGGGTGAAAAATCAATTGGCCTTTGAGGCGATGATTTTGCATCGTAAAATAAGACACAGCACAAGTGACCGCAACGATTAAATTGGTAAAGGTAAAAAGGTCAGAATTCATAAAACTGCTCAGTAAATAGATTAAGGAATACTGAGTAGTCTAACTAAGATTGAACCAACATAAAAATTATAATTGTTATGCGCAAGGTTCAACATTTAGTTAAGTCAATACACAACAAACATAAAACAGACAAGAATATTGATATGAACATTTTTGATGTTAACTGACTAGCAGTTATAGGCTTTGCCAATCATGGACATTCTGTATTAGCTAAAAAAATTATACTTTCACTCTATTTTTCCTGAGTGACTCTAGATATAAAAAGCGAGTCTTTATCCCTTTCTTTCACTTAATGCCGGGTCTGCCTTAATAGCTTCCCATTTGTATTCCAGAGTTTGACAGCTCGCACAAGGCTTTGCATTAATTTGCGTTTGAATGCGACGAATACGGTCAGAGGTCGTCGGGTGGGATGATAACCACTCGGGCAAATCAACGTTATTCTCACTGTCTAGTCGCTGCATTAGCGTCAGCATACCGTAAGGGTCAATATTGTTGGCAATGAGTAAATCTAGGCCTAAGTTGTCCGCTTCTTCTTCTTTGTCACGGCCAAAATATAGACTCCCCAATTGATGAACAATAACCGCAGTAGCGATGTTAATATCACCCAGTAGCACAAGCATTGCGGCAGCCCAACCCATGCTGTTGACCATATGTTTCAAGGAATGGCGCTGTTCAACGTGTTGTATCTCGTGGGCTAGCACTGCAGCTAGTTCACCAGGACTGTCGATGGCTGTAAGCAAGCCCGAGTTAACAATAATAATGCCTCCTGGTAAGGCATAGGCATTAATTTCTGAATCTTTAGCTATATGCCATTGATATTTATAGGCAGATTTTTTGCTAAGCAAGGTGCCTATTTCAACAACCGCGCTGTATGCTGCTCCGTCTGTTATGAATTCGGTGTCGGTCTGCATCTGTGTAAAAACGGTCTCACCAAGCGATTGTTCGTTTTCAATTGAGATATGTCTGGTTACCCAGGTGAGTGCTTCATCGTACTGCCACCACAGTAATATGACCGCTAGCACAGTGATTACTGCCACTGAAATAATACTGATCCATATCACTGAAATAGAGCGTTTACGAAAACCCCACTGTTTCAACTCAGCTTGTAATTCGGAGGGAGCTTGGCTTAGCGCGATTTTAATTTCCGATTCGGGGGTAGGCATAAATGAACAGTTATTCCCTTGTTCATCTTGCCAGTGAAAAAAAAGTTCGTCATGGTTAAACCCGCCAACACGGCTGGATACATGATAAACGGGTATTGTGGCGAAACCGTTAATATGGAGTGCGTTATTGGAGAAGTACGCTGTACGTTCTTCTCCAGACAGAGCAAACCCATTTCCAAATAGTTTGCCGTCAAAACTCGTCATAGTGATTAGACATCTACCCCAGCGAATAGCGAAAAGAGCACAAAAATGACGATGAATCCTAAATAAAGTTTACCCATTATGCCGGATGAACTTTTCCCGGCAGAGGAGGCTAATTGTGCACTTAATCGTTTCTCAGGAAGTGATTGAAGCCATACTTTGCCTGGGCCAGTAACGCTTGCATAAAAAAGTCCTTCACCACCAAAAATGGTGTTTTTAATCCCACCTATAAATTCAATATCATAGTTTACAGTACTATCAAAGCCTATAATACATCCGGTATCTACTTTGAGGCGTTCTCCTGGAGCAAGCTCCTTTTTAAGCGTTGTACCTCCAGCATGTACAAAGGCGATGCCATCACCTTCTAGTTTTTGCATTATAAAACCTTCTCCTCCAAAAAGACCTCTTCCTAGCTTACGCGAAAACTCTATTCCAACAGAAACTCCCTTTGCTGCACAAAGAAATGCATCTTTCTGACAGATAAACTTCCCGCCTATTTTATCTAAATCTATCGGAATAATTTTACCTGGATAAGGTGATGCAAAACTCACTTTCTTTTTACCTAGTACGTCATTATAAAAGGCAGTCATAAATAAACTCTCTCCGGTAAGTAAACGCTTTCCTGCTCCAAAAATCTTCCCCATCACACCAGTATCCTTAGCCGAACCGTCTCCAAAGATGGTTTCCATACGTATTCCATCTTCCATCATCATAAAACTACCAGCCTCTGCGATTACTCCTTCTTGCGGGTCTAACTCTACTTCTACATATTGCATCTCTTCTCCAAAGATCTCATAGTCTATCTCGTGTGCATTCATTTTTTTTGATTTTTTGATTGTATCTATATGTAGGTACAAACCCAAACATGTTACAATCTTGATTAAATAAAACAAAAAAGCCCTGCAGTATTGCATACTGCAGGGCTTTGATTAAAAAAGTAGCATTACATTGCTGTAATTGTATAAGTAAGGGTTACTGTATCTACATGACATAAATCTGGAGTTAGCGCTACACTAGGTGCGTCTGTTACCGTTAAAGTTTGAAAACCTTCTTTTTCT
>JALZWI010000028.1 GCA_023299895.1 Arenicella sp.
CTCATCATCTGGCTATGAATCAACCGCAAATATTCAAGGACTGAAAGATATGTTGTCCTGGGTCAAGGTTCTCCAATCACCAAAATGGCCAGAATTTATTTTGCCTGAAATTGATATTGGTAAGGCGAAAGAAGGGCAAAAACTGTATGAACAGCATTGTGCGAAATGCCATCAATTAACACTTACTCGAGAAGAGCAGATGCAGCCATATAATGCTGTTATGGTGCCACAATCTGAAATTGGTACAGATCGGGCTGAATTGGTTTTAATTGAAGAATCTGTGCAACAAACAGGCATTCTCGAGGGAATGAAATCGCTCTATTTTGCCGGTGATGTATTTGGCCCCACCACTGCGGCAAAAAAACTACTGAACATCACCAGTGTTGGTGTAATGGTTCGCCACCCGATAGAAACGATTCGAGAGGGCATGCGTGATTATGCTGGCACTAAAAGCACTTTACTGAAAAATTTTTATCAGTATAAAGCACGACCGTTAAACGGTATTTGGGCGACTGCACCCTATTTGCACAATGGTTCAGTACCAAACCTATACCAATTACTGTTGCCGAGTGCCGAACGAGATCCAATTTTTTATACTGGTAATCGAGAGTTTGACCCTGTCAATGTAGGCCAAGTTAGTGCTGTAAATACAGGTCTATTTAAATTTGATACGAACCTGTATGGTAACCATAATACAGGCCATGAATATGGTGTAAGCTTGAATGAACAACAAAGAGATAAGCTTATTGAGTTTATCAAAACACTCTAATTTGTTGATTTTTTTAACGACTGTTCAAAATACTGCTTGTATCAAAACTATTGATAAAATCAATCAAAAACGACACACTTTCTTTACTTAACATAGATTATAAAAGCAAAGTAACTATGCTTATCTTGGTGAATTTAAATTAGCATTAACTCAAACAAACTTTCGACTATTTTTTTAGTGGATCAGATTGAAGCTGATCTTAATAGGAATCTGTTGTCTGGGTCATCTGGAGAGGCGCGATTAGAGCCTCGAGTAATGGAGATTCTTAAGCAGCTAGCTGAAAACTCAGGACAGGTTGTGCTGCGTGAGAAAATGCTTGATGAATATGGTTCTGATGAAGGCATTACACGTGCTATTTCAATACTCCGTAAAACACTAAAACGGGTCGGAGAAGATCAACAGTATATAGAGACAATCCCAAAGCGTGGATATCGGTTAGTCGTTCCAGTTACTGAACGAAGTAATAATAAACAGTCGGTCGAACCAACTTTGCAAGCCCCACAGACAGCTTCGCTGGCTGTGTTGGCATTTCTCGATTTGAGCGAAAAACAAGACCAGGCCTATCTTTCAGATGGGATTTCTGAAGAAATTATTAATGCTTTGGTACGGTTGCCGTTTGTGCGAGTTGTCGGTCGTACTTCATCATTCTCATTCAGAGGAACTAAAACCAATGTGCGTGAGATTGCCGATATACTAAAAGTGACCCACGTGTTGGAAGGGTCTGTGCGTAAACATGGTGATCGTATGCGTATAACAGCGCAGTTAATTGAAGCGAATACAGATAAACACCTTTGGTCAGAAAATTTTGATGGCACGTCGGAAGATATTTTCGATTTGCAGGAAAAAATAGCTCGTGCTGTAGAGCAAAAGTTGAGAGCGATTTTCAGACTTGAATCAGCGCCAGAATCGTACCTTAATAATAAGGACGAGCGTCTAACAGAAAAACTGACACAGAATAAGGAGGCTTACAATCAATTTTTATTAGGTCGCCATTTGATGTATGAGTTGAGTGGTCAACGAACCATCCCGCGTGCGATAAATGCATTTGAAAAGGCAGTCAAAGAAGATCCTTCTTTTGCAAAAGCTTGGGCGCATTTGTCAATTGCGAATTTTACCTTACCTGAATATTCTACTACTTCGAATTGGGCTGCACATATAAAGACAGCTCGAAAACAAACTGAACATGCATTATCAATAAACTCAGAAATTGCTTGGGGGCAACGAGCACGAGCAGGAATTCTGACCTATGATCTTAAAATCGACGAAGCAGTAGCTGTTTACAAACGCGCACTTGAAATCGACTCGCATGAACCAGAACTAATGTTTACTTATGGTTACATAATGGCGGCGATTGGTTTACACAAACAAGCAGGTATACTGATGCAAGATGCTTTAGACCGTGAACCTTTACTGGGGCCATGGTACGCAGCATTAGGAACAGTGAAATTTGCAGATGGGCAGTTGGATGAAGCACAAGCGTTGTTTAAAAACGCATTTGATTGCAACTTTGGCTATGGCGCTATTTTATATGCACAATTGCTGGTTCACCGTGATAGAGCTGGCGAAGCACTAAAGTTTATGGATGATAATTTTGATGGGTTGGGGGTTGTTTTGCAGACGCAATTAAAGTCATTTCTTATCAGAAAGCTCACCTATGCTGCATTTTTTAAGAAAAGAGCGATAGCGAGATGGATTATTGACGCAACATTGACTAAAAGAATGAATAATTCAAATATTCAGCCTGCGATGGGTGGCGTTATTGGTTTTATTCAAATTGGACGGCCCAAGAAGTTCATGCAGCATGTGTTGAATAAGCCAAACCCTTATGTTGGTTTTGCCTTGAGCCGTATCTGGGAGCCAACCGAAGAAGCACGTAGTATTCGAATGCATCAAGACTTCCCTAAGTTTGCTGAGGAGATTGGATTGGTCAAAGCATGGCAAAAATACGGATGGCCTGGCAAAATCCAACCGATAGAGGGAACAGATGGTTCAAACGGACAGTTCATTTGCAGCTAATAAATTGTTAGATAGTATTAATTATTAGATTTTTGTCATTTTTAATGGTTTTAACTTATTGATATTTAATTGATTTTCAAACCATCATAAAAGCATCATATTTATTATATATTCACCACAGGACAAGGAGTCAGTTAAATGAGAGCATCATTCTCGTTGGTCGGGGTGGTGATGGTTTAGAAGCGTTACTTATCATTCACCTGTTTTTACTGCATTACTTATACTGACGTGGGGACGTATGAAAGGTACTTTAACAGAGCTATCTAGAGAAAATTTAACGGTTGACGAAGTTGTAGCAATAGCCAGAAGAGTACCTAATCACAGGGTGTTGGTTCAGGCATTAAAGAATCATCCTAATATTAATTTTGAATACATAGAAATTTCAGTTTCGGCGCGAGGGTTTAAGGTTACTAGGCCAATAGAATGAGGTAAAAATAATAACTCTTGATTGAATCAATACTTAAGAGGGGTAAAAGGTTAGTTGAAGTGGTAGGGGTAAGCGCTGAGTCTTATAACTCAGTGCTGAAAATAAAAAAGCTCGCATGGATGCGAGCCTTTTTATTATGTCAAATTATTTCTCGACGGGACAAAGTGGAGGGTTTGATAAAATTAATAACGTCCTCTATAAATACTATTACCATAAAATACACTGTTGCCAAAGCCAAGCCTTGATGAGCCAAAGCCAAGCCTTGATGAACCAAAGCCAAATCTTGAAGAGCCAATGCCAAATCTTGATGAGCCAATGCCGCCATAATAGCTTGGTGAATAGTATCGAGTGCTGTATCCATATTGGTTATAGTGACCATTACGATAAGCTAAAATATTAAAAGCATTGCCGCGACGATCATCAAAGCTAACACGTTCATGATCAACCATCTCCCAGTCGATTAATTCATCCGCATAAACAACCGGTATCACTTTTTGTATGTTCCCATTGGTTACCACTAACTGATCAACAATATCACCGAAGACGGTTAATGAATGACCATCGAATTGATGTTCCATAGCGCTATCATTTATCAGATCAACTATAAAATGACCACCTTCATTTTCAGGCTGTTCGAGATGTGATGGTCGGCCTTCAGATGTTAAAGGGGCGCTAAAAACGGTTAGCCTAGTTGTGTTTTCATTGATTTTTTCAGTACTGATGATTTGGCCACCCCAGCGAACCTTTACACCAATGTTATCTTCAATGTTTTCTGTCACTTGAGCATAAGTGACATTAATTATCGGTGCATATTTAATTTGAGATGGTACATTCGCGACCTCATAGGCGTAGTTGTAATCGCTTGAAATTACACAGCCAGTTAAGACTAAAGCCAAGCCTGATATTGTTAATAATTTTTTATACGATGTCATAATTTTAAACCTCTGATATTAATCATATTTCTTGCTTCACTTATATAGAACAGTAATTGCAAAAAAATAGTGCAGCTAAATTAAATAATTAATTTTTGTGATGACCATGCAGATCAAAAAAGAGTAGATTGAATTTAACTAGTCTTCACTCGCGAGAGAAAAAAATGAGTCATCGTTACAAGATACACGAAGTTGTGGTGAACTTGATAGGAAATCTATAACAACAAAGCTCAGTTGAAATGACGACGTGTTCGATTTGCAAACGCAACTAGAGATAACATTATAGGCACTTCTACTAGCACGCCTACTACGGTAGCGAGAGCGGCACCTGAGTTGAGACCGAAAAGACTGATTGCAACTGCGACAGCCAGTTCAAAAAAGTTTGATGTGCTTATTAGGGCAGCAGGTGCCGCAGTGGTAAAGGGGACGCGCCACAAATAAGCCCAGCCATAGGCGATAAAAAAAATGCCGTAACTTTGAATTACTAGTGGGGCCGCAATCAGGGCAATCACCATTGGTTTATCTAAAATTGTTTGCGCTTGAAAACCAAATAACAAAACCACAGTGGCTAATAATCCAATAATGGAAAACGGTTTTATTTTGTTGGTGAATGCGGTTATTTGATTGTCGCTGCCAGATTTTTCGAGTGCTTTGCGCGTGAAGTAGCCTGCAACTAAAGGGACTAGAACATACAGAACAACCGACAAAAATAGAGTCTCCCAAGGCACAACTATGTCGGTAATGCCGAGTAATAGGGCGGTGATCGGAGCAAATGCAAAGATCATAATGATGTCGTTGACCGATACTTGAACTAGAGTGTAATTCGCATCGCCGCGCACCATTTGGCTCCATACGAATACCATCGCGGTACACGGGGCAACACCGAGTAGGATCATGCCCGCGACATATTCTTTTGCAGTTTGTGGGTCAACTAAGCCAGCGAAGATAGTTTCGAAAAATAAAATGCCTAGCGCCGCCATGCTAAAGGGTTTGATTAACCAATTTACCACCAGTGTGATGCACAGTCCTTTAGGTTTTCTGCCAACATCTTTAAGTGAAGCAAAATCAACATTGACCATCATCGGGTAAATCATCAACCAGATCAGTACGGCCACAGCAAAGTTGACATTGGCGTATTCAATTAAGGCAACGACTTGAAATAAACTTGGAAACACAACGCCCAAGCTAACTCCTAAGATGATACTAAGCCCGACCCAAGTACTTAGGTAGCGTTCGAATGCGCCCATTGCTGACGCCTCACTCGTCACAACAGTTCGGTCTCTATTCGCTTTTTAAGCATGTTGAAGGCTTCATCGAAGGCGGCATTGATTTTCTCTTCTGAACCTTCCGCGTGTGCCGGGTCTGGCGTGCTCCAATGAAGTTTATCTGCATTGCCTGGAAATGCAGGGCAGACTTCATTGGCAGCTTGATCGCACACAGTAATGATGAAATCAAAAGGCTGGTCAGCAAACTCATCCCAAGATTGGCTGCTTGGCTGGTCTATTTTTATGTCGTGACGATTTAATGTTTCGATCGATTTTGGGTGGACATAGCCCGCTGGGAAACTACCAGCACTGACGGCCTTATATCTGCCAATGCCGAGTTTATTAATTAAGCCTTCGGCCATAATTGATCGGCATGAGTTGCCGGTACATAAGACTAGAACATTTTTCATTATTAGCAACACCCAGATGGTTTTTCAGTAGGTACGCAACTTGCTTGAGTTGTTTGACCTGAAGGCGCGCCGCTATTTTGTTGAGGAGCGCAACTGTTTTGATCATAGGTGGGCTCAGAGCTCGAGAAAAACTGTACGTCCTCCATAGTTTGATAGGCTTCCCAAGCAATACCGTCGGGATCTTTGACCCATGATTTGTCAGAGCGAGCGTAACAGCACACTGTTTCGCCTTCTTCAATAAGCGTCATATCAGCATTCTTTAGTCGATCGCGTAAATCTGTTAACTCAGAGTCTTGTTCAACCTGTATGCCTAAGTGATCAACGCCTTTTTTTGCGGACTCAGCAGAAATTGCAAAGTTCACGGATGGATCATCTAACATCCATTTGGCGTAATCGTTTTTTATTTTAGTAGGCTGAGTACCAAACAGTGCGTTGTAAAACTGGATGCTCTGTTCGACGTTTTCTACGCCTACGTGAATATGCATTCGTTTCATTTTATATTCCTCTTAATTAATTAACAGCAGTTGGTGAGTTCGATAATTGAGCAGCCTGTTTTACTGTCCTCGCGAATGCTCGCAAATTCTGAATTGCAGCAGTCTTCGACGATAAAGCCAATAAGATTGCGCGTTTCATCGTAATTGGCCGAGTAAATCACCGAGCGTCCTTCTTTGCGAGAAGAAATAATGCCGGCATTCGATAAATGGCTTAGATGAAATGACATGGTGTTATGAGGTGTTCCGAGAGAGTCGCTTAAACTACCTGCAGCTAAACCGCTAGGGCCGGCTTTTACGAGTAGACGAAATGCTTTTAGACGCGTCTCCTGTGAGAGCGCATCAAACATGATAATTGCTTTTTGAATATCCATTTGTCGAGATTAATGGACATGTTTTTATATGTCAACACTTATGGACATATAAAAACTGTCTGATACGGCACTAATTGCTAATAATTACGGAATTATCTATCGGATTTGGGTAAAATGCGCCCTCAAGATTGAGCTGGCTGAGTTAGTAGGCGCTTGACAGCAGTAATGAACAAACGTTTTTGGAGCAAATGATGAGCAAATTCCGTAAAGGTGTTTTATTTGGTGATGAGGTAGATCAGGTTTATGCAGATGCAAAAGCCAATGAGTATGCATTGCCCGCGGTTAACGTAGTGAGTACTAGTACGATTAATTCGGTTATGGAAGCTGCAGTCCAGATGGATTCGCCAGTAATTATTCAATTATCATTCGGTGGTGGTCATTTTTATGCAGGTAAAAGCCTGGATAATACCAATATGCGTGCGGCAGTAGCTGGTTGTATTTCAGCGGCTTTGCATGTGCATCACTTATCAGAAATGTATGGTGTTTCGGTAATTATGCATACGGATCATTGCTCGTTAAAAAATATTACTTGGATTGATCAGTTAGTGACCTATCAAGAGCAGTATTTCGCAGACCATGGTAAGCCTTTGTTTAGTTCACACATGTTAGATTTATCAGAAGAGCCTTTGGAGAAAAACATTGATATTTGCGCGCGTTATTTAGAGCGAATGTCAAAAATTAATATTGGCTTGGAAATTGAGCTGGGTATTACGGGCGGTGAAGAAGACGGTGTTGATAACAGTGATGTTGATAGTAGTAAGCTCTATACTCAACCGTCTGAAGTTTACTATTCTTATGAGCGTTTAATTAAAATCAGTCCGCATTTCACAATTGCAGCGGCTTTCGGCAATGTGCATGGTGTGTATAAACCGGGCAATGTAAAGCTATCGCCGATTATTTTGAAGAATTCACAAGCTTATGTCGCTGAAAAAATTGGTGGCGAAGGTACTAAGCCAGTGAGTTTTGTTTTTCATGGTGGTTCTGGCTCATCAACTGAGGAGATTCGCGAGGGCATTAGCTATGGCGTGATAAAAATGAATATAGATACCGATATGCAATGGGCTTTTAATGAAGGTTTGCGTGATTACTACACCGAGTTTAAAGACTATGTGTGCACTCAGATTGGTAATCCTGACGGTGGTGATGTTCCTAATAAAAAATACTACGATCCACGTAAAGTGTTGCGCAATGGCGAAGAACGTTTTGTGAAACGCTTAGAAGGCGCGTTCGCAGACTTGAATTGTGTGAATCGAAATTAATTACTCATTATTGAGTTTAGGTTTAAACTAATGTCGAAAAAAGTATTTATCAAAACCTTTGGTTGTCAAATGAACGAATACGATTCCAATCGTATGCTCGATTCTTTGGCCGAGTCGCATGATGCGGTTGAAACCAAGGATGAATCTGAAGCCGATATTATGTTATTGAATACTTGCTCTGTGCGTGAAAAAGCTCAAGAAAAAGTATTTCATCAATTGGGGCGATGGCGTAAATTTAAAGAAAAAAATGATGATTTAATTATAGGCGTGGGTGGATGTGTTGCAAGCCAAGAAGGCGAGAGCATTATGAAACGCGCACCCATTGTTGACATAGTATTTGGTCCACAAACACTGCACCGTCTACCGAAGATGGTGAATGAGGTTATTACCGAAAAAACATCGAATGTTGATATAAGTTTTCCTGAAATTGAGAAGTTTGACGTTTTACCTGCTCCAAAAGTGGAAGGTGTAACGGCCTTTGTTTCAATCATGGAAGGCTGTAGTAAGTATTGCTCGTTCTGTGTTGTGCCCTATACCCGTGGTGAAGAGTTTTCTCGCGCCTTTGATGATGTGATTGCAGAAGTCTATGGCTTAGCGGAACAAGGTGTGCGTGAAGTGACCTTGCTCGGTCAAAATGTGAATGCGTATTGGGGCAAAATGCACGATGACAGCATGGCTGATTTCGCTCTGTTAATTCGCTATGTGGCTGAGATTGACGGCATTGAACGTATTCGATATACCACTTCTCATCCGCTGGAATTTACCGATAGTTTGATTAATGTTTATGCCGATGTGCCAAAGCTGGTAGATCATTTGCATCTGCCAGTTCAGTCTGGTTCAGATCGAATTTTGGCAGGAATGAAGCGCCGTTATAAAGCTGCAGACTACGTAAAAATAATAGAAAAAATCCGCAAAGTCAGACCGAATATCAGCCTATCATCCGACTTTATTATCGGGTTTCCTGGTGAAACAGATCAAGACTTTGAAGACACCATGCAGCTGATTGAAACCATCGGTTATGACACGTCATTCAGCTTTATTTACAGCGCGCGCCCTGGCACACCAGCGTCAGACCTTGCTGACGATGTGCCAATGGAAGTCAAGCAGGCTCGTTTGCAGCGTCTGCAAAAGCGTATAATCGATATGGCGCTTGAGATTAGTCATAATATGATCGGGACAATTCAGACAGTCTTAGTGGATCGACCTGCACGTAAAGATCAAAGCCAAATTTCAGGGCGTACGGAAAATAATCGGGTGGTTAACTTTGATGGTGACCACGCGTTAATTGGTCGGCTTGTCGACATTGAAATTACTGAAGCGCTGCCTAATTCCTTGCGTGGAGTACAGATATAAACTCTAAAATAAACTCAATTTTTGATGAAAAAAGTGATAACTACTTGTTTTATGCTCGGCTATGTTTTATAAAAGACGTATGCAAGTAAGCATTACAATCACATCATTTGAACGCTAGTAACGTTCATTCCCGCATATTAGAACTGCATGGATTTGCATGCAAGGTTTACGACGAGCGAGGGCTTTTTATGTTCGTCAATTACACCGATATTGATAACTTAAACACTCATTACAACGTAACTCATTACAACGTAACTCATTACAACGTAACAATACAGAGGTTTCATTGAACCAGGCCCTACCTGCGCGCACTATTTCTCTTGGCTCTAATGCCGATACGCACATAGAGAACGCTCGATTATCGATCTTGTGTGGCGAACGCCACAGTAATATTAAGATTATAGAAGAGGAGCTATTAATTAAGTGTTATCAACAAGGCTCAGATTTTGTATTGCAAGGTAAGTCTGAACAAATTGACTTAGCCGAGAAAGTTCTCAATAAGCTTTATCAGCTAAGCAATGAGCAATCGGGCCTGGAAGAATCTAAGGTTTATCAAATTATTAACAATATGTCTGGAGCGGGTCATAAAGATACAGAATTGACGCGCATAAGCACTCCGTTCAAGCAGATTATTGCTAAGTCAAAAGCGCAAACGGAATACCTAAACACCATTGATAAATTTGACGTGGTGTTCGGAATTGGCCCGGCAGGAACAGGCAAAACTTATTTGGCGGTTGCTAAAGCAGTTGAAGCTTTAGTTAATGATGAGGTGAATCGAATCGTATTAATTAGACCTGTCGTCGAAGCCGGCGAGCACCTTGGTTTCCTGCCCGGCGATATCGGACAAAAAATCGACCCATATTTAAGACCCTTATATGACGGCTTAAACGAAATGTTAGGCAGTGAGCGGGTGGCAAAATTAATTGAAAAAAACGCCATTGAATTAGCCCCATTGGCTTATATGCGTGGACGCACATTGTCGGATGCGTTTGTGATTCTCGACGAGGCGCAGAATACCACCGTCGCGCAAATGAAAATGTTACTAACACGTATAGGTTTTGGCGCCAAGGTGGTGTTGACGGGCGACGTGTCACAGGTTGATTTACCCAAAGGTGCTTTTTCCGGTCTGAAGCATGCCTTAACCATTTTGGAGGGTGTCAAAGGTATCGGTGTCACCAAATTCACAGGAAAAGATATTGTTCGACATCCATTGGTGCAGCGTATTGTTGAAGCCTACGAGAAGCATCATCGGCATGATTAAATCGACTCACACAAAAAAGAATTCTGTCGCAGCGACTGTTGAGTTAGAGGTCGAAGTTCAATATGCCTTTGAGGATAGTGATTCTGCAGACAGTGACTCAGAGGAACCTCCGAGTCCATTTAAAATAATTCAATGGGCGCAAACTGCCTTTAGTGCAGTCGCCAAGCCGGCAAGTCATTCTGTTGAAGTTGCAATTCGGGTTGTTGGTGATAGTGAAATGCGTGAATTAAATCACCAATACCGCGGTAAAAATAAGACCACTAATGTTCTGTCTTTTCCCTTTGATACTGATTTTGAGACTGCCCCCGAAATGACGATTAGTCTGCTTGGAGACATTGTCATTTGCCACTCAGTAGTGGTTGCGCAAGCCAAACAGCAAGATAAAACAATACAAGCCCATTATGCGCATATGGTAACTCATGGGATTTTACATCTGTGTGGCTATGATCATGAAACTACGCAAGAAGCTGAACAAATGGAAGCCATTGAAGTTACAATATTGGAGCAAAGCAACATTTTAAATCCTTATATATTAAGCAGCGATCTAAGTTAGAAGCAGCCTATTAAACTATTTTTTTCTATCAGTCTCTAAACTAATGAATACATCTGAAAAACCTCCGTCGCCTAATTTTCTTAGTAATTTACTAGGTCGGTTTTTACCGCGCAAGCGGGCAGAATCCAAGCAAGAGATATTAGACAACTTAAAACTTGCTGAACAAGATGGAATTGTTGCTCAGGATGCTTATGACATGATGCAACGTATTATGTTGGTGTCTGATTTACAGGTTCGTGACATCATGATTCCTCGAAGCAATATGGTGCATGTTGAAAAAGACGATGATCTGGATCGTTGTCTGGACGTGATGGTAGAGAGTGCGCATTCGCGTTTTCCGGTTGTGGATAATGAAAAAGATCAAATCGTTGGTATTTTGCTTGCGAAAGACTTGTTGCGTTATTTTGACGATGACAATAAACAGAAGTTTAATCTACGTGATTTGACGCGTCGAGTGGTGTTTATTCCTGAGAGTAAAAGAGTCAATGTGCTGCTGACTGATTTTCGTCAAAACCGAAATCATATGGCAGTTGTTGTTGATGAATTTGGCGCAGTGGCGGGTCTGGTCACGATTGAAGATGTGCTCGAACAGATTGTGGGTGACATTGAAGATGAGCACGACGTCGAAGAAGAAGAAAGTTTGATTCGAGTCCTCGATGGTGGTGAAATAATTGTCAAAGCAGTACTGCCAATGGATGAATTTAACGAGCACTTTAAATCTTATCTAGATGAAAGTTCTAGCGATACGATTGGCGGTCTGGTTTCGCAAACACTTGGTCATGTGCCGCAAAGAGATGAGAAAATTACGATCGGTGATTTTATCTTTGAGGTCGTGCATGCTGATTCACGGCGAGTGCACTTGATTCGAGTTGTATCATCAAAAAATTAAAATAAGAACTGACTATTAGCTAACCAATGGAAGCAACTCGCCCAACTGTGTATCTGATTGATGCCAGTATTTATATATTTCGTGCCTGGTTTTCAATCCCAGATTCAATGCTCGGTGATAGCGGTAATCCGGTTAATGCGGTTTACGGTTTTAGTCGATTTTTGACTGAGTTTGTCGAGCGAAGTAAAGCAACCCATGTTGGTGTGGCCTTTGATGAAAGCCTCACAACATCATTTCGTAACGACCTTTACCCGCAATACAAAATGAACCGGGAGCTTGCGCCTGAGGAATTATCACAACAATTTAAATTATGTCGCCGTGTAGCAGAAGCAGCAGGTCTCTATTGTGTGTCGCATGACCGATATGAGGCTGATGATTTGATAGCCACGATGGCACTTGGTATGCGTAACCATGGGTATCGTTGTACTATCGTCAGTGGTGATAAAGATTTAGCTCAGATACTTGAAGGCACTGATATTTGGTGGGACTTTGCTCGCAATCAGCGACTCAATAATGCCGCTGTGGTAGAAAAATTTGGTGTGCCGCCGAATGCCATACAAGATTACCTAGGCTTGTGTGGTGACGCGGTGGATAATATTCCGGGCGTACCTGGAGTTGGCCCTAAAACAGCCACTGCTTTGCTCAGTGAATTTAAAACAATGGAAGCCGTTTATGAGAACCTTAATGTGATTTCGTCATTAAGCATTCGCGGTGCTAAAACATTGGCCAATAAATTAAGTGAGAATAAGGCGCAAGCACAATTATCAAAATTGCTTGCAACCGTCGCTTATGATGCGCCAATTGAAGTAAGCCCTGAACATTTAATGCGTCGTTCTGCAGAAGTGAATTCCTTGCAAGAAATCAGCCATATTATTGGTGGTCGTGGTGACGGCCTGTTTCGGCGCTTAGTCAGCTCGTCGAAACAAGCTTTATCGCATAAATAGTTTTAATATTAAGAAAAACCGCGTCATAATTTTTTTATACCTCTGTCTGCTTGAAGCTACGTTTCACGGTGGACTTGCTATGTAACACGCTATCTGTAATTATTTCAGCAGATTTATAACCATCAGGAATTTCAATGTACGAGAGTTATTTTGGATTGATCGAGCGACCATTTTCGATTGCTCCTGATCCGCAATATTTGTATATGAGCGCGCGCCATAAGGAGGCGATGGCGCACCTTTCTTATGGTCTTTCGCAGGGTGGCTGTTTTATTGTGTTGACCGGTGAGGTTGGTACGGGCAAAACTACCTTATGCCGTAATCTGATGACTGATTTGCCTGATAATGTTGATCTTGCATTGATTCTGAATGCTAATATTAATGAAACGGAATTGCTGCAAACGATTTGCGATGAACTGAAAATTTCTTACAGTATTGATAATTCGCAAAAACAACTGCTTGATTTAATTAATCAACATTTGCTGACGACGTTTGCAAATAACCGACACACCGTATTGATTATTGACGAAGCTCAATTATTAAGTCGTAACGTTTTAGAACAAGTTCGATTGTTGACAAACTTAGAAACAACCAAGCATAAGTTGCTTCAAATTATTCTAATCGGTCAACCTGAGTTGAGTGACATGCTAATGCGTAATGATCTACGTCAATTGGCTCAAAGGGTAACTGCTCGCTATCATTTAGGCGAAATAAAGAAATCTGAGATTGAGGAGTATGTAAATTATCGCTTGGGTGTGGCAGGTTGTAAGCAACCATTGTTCAGCAGTCAAGCACTGGCAAGATTGCATCATTTGACTGACGGTATACCGCGCAAAATTAATGTGCTGGCTGATCATGCTTTGTTGTCGACATACTCTCAAAATAAGCGATTAGTCGACGCGAATACGATCAGAGACTCGGCTAAAGAAGTGTTTTTCTCAAAAAAACCGACACTGGCCGAGCCAGCTCCCTTAAAGAATAAGTGGTGGGTGTTGGCACTTGGTGTGATTGTGCTTAATGCTTTTTTGTGGTGGTTTTTTAGTTCGGATAGTTAGTAGTGTAGATTAGTAAGTCTGACTGTTGGGTATCAAACCCAAGCACTCATCGACTAGTCGCTTTTGCTCAATAAGGTGCTGACTCATATAGCCACTAGCAGGTGATGCCGATGGTGAGCGTCCCGCAAATTCGAGCCCGTTGACCGACTTAGGTAGCACTCGCTCAATACGGTGACGATT
>JALZWI010000029.1 GCA_023299895.1 Arenicella sp.
TCTATTATATGGTTCTGATTATGATAAGATACTTCCGATACTGATCCACGGTGATGCAGCCGTAGCAGGTCAAGGTGTCGTGTACGAAACTGTACAGATGTCTCAGCTTGAAGGATATTATACCGGAGGGACGATGCACTTCGTGATCAACAATCAGGTTGGATTTACGACCGACTTTGACGATGCTAGATCATCAACATATTGCACCGCTGCAGCCAGTTTGGTACAGGCGCCTGTGTTCCACGTCAATGGTGACGACCCAGAAGCAGTCGTCTGGGCTGTCGAATTAGCTACTGCATACAGACAAGAATTTAACAATGACGTATTCATAGATATGGTGTGCTACAGAAAGCACGGGCACAATGAAGGAGATGATCCTAAGTTTACCCAACCTACTATGTACAGTTATATAAAGAACCACCCCAATCCAAGAGAGATCTACCTCAAGAAGATGTTGGAGCGCAATGACATTACAGCAGCGGAGGGAGAAAAAATGGAACAGTCATTTTGGAATGACCTCCAAAAGAAATTAGACAAGGTAAAAGAAAAGCCATTACCTTATCAGTACCAAACTCCAGAACTGGATTGGAGAAAGCTCAACTTTGTGGACTCCAAGGAGACGATCTCGCCTCCTACTGGTATCAAGAAGGCGCGCATCACTAAAATATTGAAGCATCTGCGCAATAATCCAGATGACATCAAGACCATCAGCAAGGTCGACAGACTGCTCAAGGGAGCCGCCAAATTGCTAGATGATGGTAAGCTAGATTGGGCATTAGCCGAGCTCATGGCCTATGCCTCTATCCTACTCGACAACAAGGATGTGCGTATGAGTGGACAAGATGTGAAGCGAGGTACCTTCTCCCATCGTCACGCTGTATTCCGCGACGAAAACACAGGTGAGGAATACAACCGTATCAACACGATACAAAAGAAACAAGGAACATATAGAATATACAACTCCTTCTTATCAGAGTTTGCCGTGCTTGGATTTGAGTATGGCTACTCCCTTGCTTCACCCAATAGCTTAGTCATTTGGGAAGCACAGTTTGGAGATTTCTACAACGGGGCACAGTCGATGGTCGATCAGTTCATCGCTGCTGGAGAATCCAAGTGGAGAAGGATGAGTGGCTTGGTGATGCTGTTACCGCACGGATATGAGGGTCAGGGTCCTGAGCACTCCAGTGCACGTATCGAAAGATTCTTGCAGATGGCAGCAGAGTTCAACATCATTGTTACCAACATATCTACACCAGCCAATTTCTTTCACGCGATGCGTAGACAGTTGGCTTTAGATTATCGCAAGCCGATGATCAATATGTCGCCGAAGTCCCTACTCAGACATGCACGTTGCGTTTCTGACATCGAGGCTTTCGAGGACCATAAGGACAATACATTTTGCGAGTACTATGATGATCCAGACTTCAACGCGCGTAATGCGAAAAATGTGAAGCGCGTCATCCTATGTACTGGTAAGATTTACTATGACCTACTAGACAAGAAAGAAGCACTTAAGAATAAGACGACAGCACTCGTCCGTATCGAACAGCTCTACCCATTCCCTAAAAAGGCGGTAGACAAATTGTTCAAGAAGTACAAAAATGCGGATCGCTACTGGGTACAGGAAGAACCAGAAAACATGGGTGCCTGGAAGTTCGTCAATTATATTTACCCAGACCTCCAAGTCATCGCACGTAAGCCATCCGCTTCACCTGCGACAGGATTCAAGAAGGTGCATGAAAAGCAGCAGAGTGACATCTTGACTAAATCGTTCAAGAAGTAAAATAATAATGTGGGGCCTCCCCGACTACGCGAAAAGCTACGTCGGGGCGGGTCATCCGCTACTCGCTATTCGCTCGGTCCTGCGGACTCCTCCCGCCTTCGCGAAGAGCTACGTCGGGAGGCTAGCTACTACCCCTAGTCCAAAGATCTTGCACAGATATTATAGATATGCATTCATAAATACTTAACGGGTTCAGGTCGCTACGCTGTAGCTATTTGACTACGGTCTATGTCATTATTTCTACCAACAGTTTTGCTGCGATGCAGCTCAGGTATTTCTTGATTTTAGAATTTATTTTTACATTAAAAATCCGTTCAGAGCACGGCTTTAGCGTAGCCGTCTGTTGGTAGAAACTAGCTACTACCCCTAGTCCAAAGATCTTGCACAGATATTATAGATTTACATTCATAAATGCATGACGGGTTCAGGTCGCTACGCTGTAGCTTGCAAATTGTTTCTTTATCATCTTTTCTATCAACAGGGTTGCTGCGCTGCAGCTTGGTTAGCTCCTCTTGAGAAAATTTGTATTCCTGTTAAGATTCCGTTCAGACTGCGGCTACAGCGTAGCCATCTGTTGGTAGAAACAATGACGTAAGAATTTATAGAGCTACAGCGTAGCGGCCTGTCCGATTCACAAAGGATAGAAAACCACCTAACCCGTTAAGAAACCTCGAGAAGAAGCTAAGCTTACACGTTCTTCACACCTTAGTTTTTTTTCTTAGGTATCTTGTACTATCTAGAGCGGCTTAGGTTCTTTTAGGTGTTTAACGAAACGCCTTTGCGAAACGCTCTACCAAACTCGGTTTGCAAATCACATAAAATAATCAATACCTTTGCCCCTACCAATGGAATTAATTAACTACATCTCCAACTTCAAGACACTCGACTATGTAGAGTGGTCAGCTGTACTACTCAGTCTCGTCTTTTTGATTCTACTCATCAAAGAAACAAAATGGTGTTGGCCGTTTGGTATTGTTTCTTCCCTACTCAGCATCTACCTATTTATCGAAATAAAATTATACTCAGAAGCCGTACTCTACTTCTATTATGTATTGATCGGAGTCTATGGCTGGTATATCTGGACTTCAAGAAACAAAGAAGA
>JALZWI010000030.1 GCA_023299895.1 Arenicella sp.
TGCCCGAAACAATTGAAGAAAAAGCACAAAAATTTAGCTATAAGGATTTATTTACAGGTTATTTAAGAGTCATCAGCCATCGTATCGATGGACGCTTGTTTGCCAGTCGTTATATTTTATTTGGTGGGATTAGCTCAGGAATTTTCATGACTTTTTTGACAAATTCTGCATTGATTTATATGGAGCGCTTTGGCTTGTCTGCGTATCAGTTCGCGCTTGTTTTCGGAGCACATGCTTTGATGTTAATGATTGGGAATCGGACGGCAGTGAAGTTATCGTATTCGACTGCTGGTTATAAAATATTAAAAACAATGAACTTGGTGCAGCTGATATTAACGATGTCTTTATTTTTAGCGGCATTTTTCAACTTACTTAGTTTGGCTGTAGTACTCACTTTCACGTTGTTAATCATGGGAATTAATGGGGCAATCAACCCAACTGCCGCTGGCCTTTTTATCGTCTGTTTCGATAAAAATGCGGGCGCCGCTTCTTCTCTAAAAACAACTGCCATTTTTATTTTTGGCGCATTTTTTGGTGGTTTGGCCGCTTTAATGTCAGGTGGAGAGTTGCTTCCTATTTTTGCGATCATGGCATTTTGCTCTTTGGCTGCTCGAATTGTTTTGCTGACAATTCGAGACAACCCAGAACTTGCTTAATCAGCGCCACGCATCATTTTTTTGATGATAGGGGAGGCGAGCAACATTACAAACGCGATTCCCAAGGCAATATAGCCTACCTGAGTATAGACCTCGATATAACCAGCCTTGGCAGCGGCAACATTGGTAATTTGTCCGCCAATTGTTTCAGCGCCGGTGGTTCTTGCAATTACACCAGCTAAGTAGTTTGATAGACCTGAATATAAGAACCACGCGCCCATTGTTATGCCAACCACTCTTGCAGGGGCTAGCTTGGTAACTACGGATAAACCAACAGGAGATACTAGCAGCTCACCCATGGTGTGAATCCAGTAGATTAAAAAGATGAAAAACACCGGAGTTAGTCCAGTGACACCAGAACCTTTCATGCCAGCGACTAAGCTTAAAAAGCCTAAGCCAGCAAATGCCACACCAATAGCAAATTTAACCGGCGTTGATGGATTTAAATTACGTTTTGCTAGCCAAATCCATAGCCAGGCAACCAACGGTGCAAAGATGAAAATATAGCCTGCATTGAGCGATTGAAACACCGGACCTGGTACCGACCCGCGATCGACAAGACGTGTAGTGAAAAGGTTAAGTGAAGAACCTGCTTGTTCAAACAGTGCCCAGAAGGGAATCTGTGCCAGCACAAAATAAAGAGCAGCAAGCATTCTAGACCTTTCATCACCCTCGCAGCGGATAAAGGCATAACCAATAAAACCAATTAGCAGCAACAAGCCTAATGGTAGTAATAGAGCCCCTAAATTATTCGCATTGATAACTAACAGCATTGAAAGGGCAATTATCCCTATACCAATTAAATAGCAAAGCCATTCATAGTTAATGAATAAAAACACCTTTTCTTTTAGTTTCTCTGTTGAGGGCGGCTCGGCTTTGCCTTCTAACCATGACTGGTAACGTAGAAATATAAGTAAGCCAAGTAACATGCCAAAACCTGCCAAGCCAAAGCCATATTTCCAGCCATATTTAATGCCAAGATAGCCGCACAAAATGGAAGCCAGAAAGGCACCTAGATTGATGCCCATATAAAAAATAGTGAAACCAGAATCGCGCCGAACATCTCCGAAACCATAAAGAGAGCCTACAATCGTAGAAATATTGGCTTTTAAAAATCCTACGCCTGCAATTAATAGGGCTAAGGATAGGTAAAGCACGTTGGTATAAAATTCGTCAGACTCTACTGAGATAGTGAATTCGTCACGTTGGACAGAAGCAGGCAAACCAATCACTGCTGGATCAGTGAGCAACATTTGCGTGTCAGTGAAGCTCACGTAAGACTGACCACCATCGCTGAGAATGATTTGTTTCGCATCACCGCCACGCGCATCTAATGTGATTTGATAATCGTTGCCTTGAAAATTAAGCCATTGTTTAGCGCCATTGCCCTCAAAGGCCATGCCAAAGTGACCCAAGGTCAGCAGAATCGCACCAAAAGTAACGGCTTTGCGAGCGCCTAGGTATTTGTCAGCTAAAGAGCCGCCAATGATCGTCATTACATAGACTAGTGCCGTATAAGCGCCGTACACAACACTGGACTTTTCGTCCGAAAACAAAAAGTGCTGAGTTAAATAGATAATCAACAAACCGCGCATTCCATAGTATGAAAAGCGTTCCCACATCTCGGTAAAAAACAAAATAAATAAGCCACGCGGGTGGCCAAATATTGTTTTTTTATTGTTTGGTAATGACGTTGTATTTATGTCGGTCATGTAAATACCTGTGTTGAGATTAGTGAGGCAGGAATTAGTATAGTAAGATATTCATGTTCTTTCACGTAAAATACTCTATTCAAGATTAGTATTGAGCTTTACCTTAAACATATTTATGCCTAAATTTTTATTATTGATGTTTTCATTCCGCAATTATAAACACTTAGTTACCTTGTCCTTGGCGCTTAGCATGATTGCTTGTTCTCAAGGAGAATCGAATGTTGAGAGCGGTAATCGCTTGGGAGTTCTGCATATGGGTAATGGTACAGAACCGCAAGGTCTAGACCCTCATATTGCCACCGGCGTACCAGAGCATCATATTATTCAAGCCCTATTCGAAGGATTGGTTTATAAAGACCCCAACAGCTTGGAAGTTGAACCTGGCGTTGCTGAATCTTGGCAAATAAGTGAAGACGGTAAAGTCTATACGTTTAATTTACGCAAGGATGCTAAATGGTCAAATGGGGATTCAGTTACGGCAGAAGATTTCAGGTGGTCTTGGTGGCGAGCCTTGCAACCTGAGTTAGGTAATCAGTACGTGTTTATGTACTTTCCTATTCGTAATGCTGAAAAATATTTTAACCAAGAGATCACCGAGTTTTCTGACGTTGGTGTCAAAGCTATTGATGACTATACGCTCCAAGTTGAGCTGACTAATCCAACTCCTTATTTTTTGCAGTTGCTTGATCATTACTCTACTTTTCCTGTGCACCGACCGACTATAGAAAGTCACGGCGAACCCGATGAATCTTATACACGTTGGACCAGACCAGGTAATTTAGTCGGCAATGGCGCTTTTGTTTTAGATGATTGGAAACTCAACAAGCACATTATCGTTTTAAAAAATGAAAATTACTGGGATGCTGAGCGGGTCGAACTAAATCAAATAAAGTTTTATCCAATTGATAAAGTGACTATAGAAGAGCGGATGTTTCGCGCGGGCCAATTACATGTGACTAATGATACTTCGTTAGATCGCACACAGTACTATCTAGAAAATAACCCTGAAGCGATGAAAATTGCGCCGTATGTTGGGACTTATTTTTATCGTATTAATAACCAAGTAGAGCATCTTAGTGATGTGAGGGTTCGTAAAGCATTGGCAATGACGATTGATCGAGATACGATTATGAATACTATTTTGAATGGTATTTTTACGGCAGCATATTCGATCACACCTCCCGGTATATTAGGTTATCAACCACCAAAATTGTTTGAGTATAACCCTGAAGAAGCGCGTCGCTTGCTTGCTCAAGCGGGTTACCCAGATGGTGAGGGGTTCCCTGAGTTTGAGTTGCAATACAATACTAATGAACAACATAAGAACATAGCAGTCGCGATTCAGCAGATGTGGAAAAAAGAATTAAATATTGATATCAGGTTGCAGAATAAAGATTGGAAGGTCTACCTAGATGCTGAAGCAACTGGGGATTTTGAAATCTCTCGTGCTGGGTGGATTGGTGATTATGTTGATCCGAATACATTTTTAGATATGTGGGTGGGTGGCAGTGGACTGAATCGAACAGGTTGGTCTAGCGAAGAGTATGACGATTTAGTTTTACGTCAAGCGCCAGAAGCAAAGACACGCGAAGAACGTTTCAAAGCCTTTTATGATGCTGAAGCATTAATGATGGCTGATATGCCTTTTATTCCAATTTATACTTATTCTAGTAAAAAATATTTGCATCCATCTGTACAAGGTGTGCCTGGAAACGTGATGGATTACTATAATTTTCGTTACATCTCTCTCAGCACACACTGGAACCAATCAACACCTGCAGTTACGGGGACAAAATAATAATGTTGCGTTTTATTATAATGCGTTTATTGCAAGCGATTCCTGTTTTGTTGGGAGTCATTACCGCAACTTTTTTTCTGATTCGCCAGGCGCCTGGCGGCCCTTTTGATGCTGAAAAACCAGTCATTCCAGCAGTTAAGCGAGCACTCGAAGCAAAGTACAATCTAGACTTGCCGATGTGGCAACAGTACACACATTACCTTGGTGATTTATTTAAAGGTGATATGGGGCCATCCTTTAAGTATCCGGGTTGGGCGGTACAAGATTTAATAGCCAGTGGTTTGCCTGCTACTGCTGAACTGGCGATATATGCTTTATTAGTCGCTTTGGTGATTGGTGTCTTAGCGGGAGTATCGGCTGCGTTAAAACCAAACTCTGCACGTGATTATGTACCAATGTCATTGGCAATGATTGGTATCTGTATGCCAACTTTTTTGCTTGGCCCGCTATTGGTATTAATTTTTGGTTTCTGGTTTGAATGGTTACCAATCTCTGGCTGGGGTGATTTGCCTGGGGATAAAATATTGCCGTCAATCACCCTCGGTGCAGCTTATGCCGCTTATATCGCGCGCTTAACTCGGGGCGGTATGTTGGAAGTGATGAATCAAGATTACATTCGCACCGCAAGAGCGAAAGGTTTGCCTGAATGGGTTGTCATTGTTAAGCATGGTTTGCGCGGCGGTTTAATCCCTGTGATTGCCTTTTTAGGTCCTGCTTTTGCAGGTCTTTTGGCGGGCTCTTTTGTGGTTGAAACTATTTTTCAGATTCCTGGTTTGGGTAGATTTTATGTGCAAGCGGCGTTTAACCGTGACTACACAATGATTCTTGGTACGACGATTTTCTTGTCGGTATTGATTGTTTTATTTAATTTATTATCAGATATTTTAGCAAGTTGGATGAACCCGAAGTTACGTCAACAACTCACCACAACGACTAAGGAGGGGGGGTAAATAATGGCTGCGGTAATAACGGTGTCGGATGCTGAAAAAGGCACTTCACTATGGGCGGATGCTTGGCTTCGTCTAAAGCAAAATAAGTTGGCGATTACTGGTTTATGGGTGGTGTTATTTTTTATCGCAATTGCGATACTCACACCTTGGATAACACCGTATGGCTACGAAGAGCAAAACTTAGATTTAGGCCCAACACCGCCTTCTTTTGCGCATTGGTTTGGTACTGACGTGTTTGGTCGTGACCTGTTGACTCGTGTCATGTATGGCGGTCGAGTCTCTTTGGCGGTTGGTCTTATAGCAACGACGGTTGCTTTGTTGATTGGAGTTACTTGGGGAACGATCGCGGGTTATGTAGGTGGTCGTACTGATGCCATAATGATGCGCTTTGTGGATGCTTTATATGCATTGCCGTTCATCATTTTTATTATTTTATTGATGGTGGTGTTTGGTAATAGCTTGCTGCTTTTGTTTCTCGCGATTGGTGCTGTTGAATGGCTAACTATGGCGCGGATTGTGCGCGGTCAAGTACAGACCATTCGTAACCAAGAATTTATTGAAGCCGCTCGTGCAATGGGGTTATCAACCCCGCATATTTTAGTGAAGCATGTGGTGCCCAATAGTTTAGGGCCAATTATCGTTTACGCTACCTTGACGGTTCCGCAGGTGATGCTACTCGAAGCCTTTTTAAGTTTTCTTGGTCTGGGTATCCAGCCGCCACAATCTTCTTGGGGTTTGTTGATTGCAAACGGCGCTGAGAGCATGGAGGATTATCCTTGGCTGTTGATTTTCCCTGGCTTAGCGTTATCGATAACCTTATTTGCACTTAATTTTATGGGCGATGGCTTGCGTGACGCTCTCGACCCTAAAGCATCGAAGGATTAGGAAACGATAATGACTTTATTAAAAGTAGAAAACCTAACCGTTCGATTTCACACACGAAACGGCGTTGTTAACGCTGTTGATGATGTTAGTTTTAGCGTTGATAAAGGCGAAATACTCGGTATCGTTGGTGAGTCTGGTAGTGGTAAATCGGTCAGTTGTTATAGCTTATTAGGCTTGATTCCTATGCCGCCAGGTAGAGTGGAGTCAGGCACTGCGCTGTTTGAAGGCAATGACTTGTTAACAATGAGTCAAAATGAATTACGCGAGATTCGTGGCGACGATATCGCGATGATTTTCCAGGATCCGATGACCTGTTTGAATCCGTTCTTAACGATTGGCGAGCAGCTCATTGAGCCGCTAATTTATCATCGCGACTATTCTCGAGTAGATGCCCGTGAACGTGCCATTGAGTTAATGACTGAAACCGGCATCACGCGCGCTGACGAACGCTTTGACAGTTACCCGCATGAGTTTTCGGGTGGCATGCGTCAACGTGTCATGATTGCTATGGCTTTGATCACTGAGCCAAAATTATTGATTGCGGATGAGCCGACCACTGCCTTGGATGTTACCATTCAAGCGCAAATTCTTGAGTTGATTTCAGAATTACAAAAAAATCGCGACTTAGGCGTGATTTTTATCAGTCATGACTTGGCCGTTGTGCACGACCTAGCCGATAAGGTAGTAGTAATGAAAGCTGGCAAGGTGGTTGAAAGAAACGAGTCTCAAACTTTATTTGAACATCCACAAGAAGACTATACTCGTGAACTGTTAAGTGCAGTACCAAAAGGCGCCAAGCGAAGTAATGACTTGAGTAAAGATGAAGCCTTACTAAAAGTAGAGGGTTTAACAACCTCATTTCTAGATCGAAATTCCGGACAACGTTTTAAAGCAGTTGATGATGTTACATTCGATATAAAGAAGAATGAGATTCTTGGCTTGGTAGGTGAATCAGGTTCAGGTAAGTCAACCATTGGTCGCAGCCTACTAAAGCTAGTTAAGGCTGAATCAGGCTCAGTTCACTTTGAAGATCAAGAAATTTTAGGTCTGACGCAAAAAGAATTTAAGCCGATACGTCGCCGTATTCAGATGATTTTTCAAGATCCATACGCGTCTCTGAATCCGCGCATGACTGTTTACGATGCTCTAGCCGAACCTTTGTTGTATCACCGTATTGCAAATAAAACAAATGTTGAGAAAATGGTTTTAGAATTAATGGATGATGTTGGATTGGCTCGTACTGCAATCAAAAAATACCCACATGAATTTTCTGGTGGTCAGCGGCAACGCATCGCCATTGCTCGCTCAATTGCCACTCGACCTGAATTGATTATTGCTGATGAACCGGTATCTGCCCTAGACGTCACTATTCAAAAGCAAATTTTAGAATTATTGATCGAGCTAGTGGCAAAGCATAATTTGAGTATGTTATTTGTGTCGCACGATCTATCTGTGGTTCGATCACTTTGTGATCGGGTTATGGTATTACAATACGGCAAGTTGGTAGAATCAGGAAATACCGAAGAATTATGGCAAGCGCCACAGCAAACCTACACACAAAATTTATTAGCAGCAATTCCACAGTTATAAAGTTATAGATATGAGATTTGATATGAGAAAAATTAGCGGCATCATTTTATTATCCTTTTGTTTCGCGACTATTTTTGTTGCTCGAGGTGTTATTGCACAAGATGACGCGCTCGATGAGCGAGAACAGGTACGATGGGATCTTACTGATATTTATGCGACAGAGCCAGATTGGGAAACCGCTTACGACGATATTAAAACGCGCATCGATGAACTGCCAGAGCTACGTGACCGTTTTGGAACGTCAGCGACTAGACTGGCGGATGCACTTGACCAAGTTTCCGGTTTAAGAAAAGACTTTTATCGAGTCGCCGTATATGCCAGCTTACTAAATGATGAAGATCAGCGTGTTGCAGAAGGACAACAGCGTTCTGCTAAAGTAACATCACTGGGCACTAGCTTTAGTGAAGCGACTTCGTGGATGGGGCCAGCCATCTTGGAGATTGGGGAACCCAAACTGCTGAGCTATATAGAAAATGAAGAGCGACTCGCGCCGTTTGATTACTACCTCAAAGACTTAATTCGTTCAGCGCCTCATTTATTAGATGAAAAAGGCGAATCGATATTAGCTTCAGCAGGCGCTGTTACTGGTAGTCCAACCGAAATATATTCACTACTCGCAAACGCTGACATTCCATGGGCTGAAATTGAACTAAGTGATGGTCGCACAGTAAGACTTGACCAAGCAGGCTATGGAGGTGCTCGTTCAAGCGCAAATAGAGCGGATCGTGAAAAAGTATTTAATCAGTTTTGGACTACTTGGCAAGACTATCAAGATAGTATGGGCGCGATTTTAAATACTGAAGTGCAGGCAAATATTTTTCAAGCCAAGGCGCGTAACTATGATTCAGTATTGCAGTGGCAGTTGTCGCAAGAGAATTTGCCTGAAGCGGTCTATCGCACTTTGGTGGAGCAAGTAAATGAAAATTTACCTACTCTGCATCGTTATTTTGAACTGCGCGGACGTATTCTGGGCATTGAAGAGATGCGCTACTTTGATATTTATCCACCGTTAGTAGAGCTGGAGACAGATTTTAGTGTTGAAGCATCTAAAGAAATCACTCTAGAAGTATTACAACCATTGGGAGAGGAGTACGTAACACATTTAGAAACGGCACTAAGCTCTAATTGGGCGCATGTTTATCCGCAGCCTGGTAAACGCTCAGGTGCGTATATGAATGGCTCTGTTTATGATGTGCATCCCTATGTATTGTTAAATCATAATGACGACTACAACTCATTGTCTACTTATGCACACGAATGGGGGCATGCTGTACATACTATGTTAGCGAAAGAGGAGCAGCCGTTTGAAAAAGCTGGCTACTCGACATTTACTGCGGAAATAGCTTCTACGATTAACGAAATTTTATTAGAAGAGTATTTAATTGCAGGTGCCGAATCGAAAGAAGAAAAATTATTTTATTTAGGTCAAGCATTAGAATCAATACGAGGAACATTTTTTCGTCAAACCATGTTTGCAGAATTTGAGTTGGATATTCATGAAACAGCAGAACGTGGCGAACCATTAACGGGGGCGATTTTTTCTGAAAAATACGCTGAGTTATTAAAACGCTATCACGGCCATGATCAAGGGGTGCTGACTATTGATGATGCATACACAATGGAGTGGGCTTATATTCCACATTTTTATTATGACCTATACGTATTTCAGTATGCCACCTCTATTTCTGGGGCAGCATGGTTTGCTGAACGATTTTTAAGTGGTGATATACAAATACGTGATGCTTTTATTGATGTGTTGAAAGCCGGCGGGTCTGATGATGCCTATTTAATATTAAAAAAGGCAGGCTTAGATATGACTAGTCCAGAGCCTTATCAAGCGATTGTTAAAAGAATGGAAAATATTATGGATCGCATAGAAGCTATATTAGAAGAGTAGATTTTTGCGCAGGTTTTTGTTATTGGTAGCGTATTAGTAGCATGAACACAAAAGAAATAGGTAGCAGAATATGAAAAACACGCTAACTGCAATATTAATTTTAGTCAGTCTAGTTTTATCGGTGAGCGTATTTGCTCAAGATGCAACAGTTATTCCTGATAGCGCTGATGAAACTAAAGATCGTAATAATGGTGACAGAGGCGATAATAGAAATCGCGGCGATCGCAACAGAGATTTAAGAGTTATCGATACTGACAAAGATGGTCAGGTCAGCGTTGATGAATATATGACTCATGCTCAACAACGGTTCACAGATTTAGATCTTGATAGCAATAATTTTGTTACCCCTGAAGAAGCCAAAGAAGCCGCTGAGATTATGCGTGAAAGACAAAAAGAAGTGCACTCTGATTTGAATAAACGAAAACAGATTTCACAGGCAGGTTCAGGTTCTGAGTAGATCAAGAGCATGTACGCAGAACTCAGTGACAGTGATTTGATTCCTTTAGTTGAGCAGGGGAATCATGACGCTTTCGCGGAGCTAGTGAAGCGCCATACGGATCGTTTTTTGGCCTTGGCGTTTCGCACGTTACAAAATCGAGGTGACGCAGAGGATGTTGTTCAGGCGGCTTTTATCAAGCTATGGCAAAAGCCACAGTCTTGGAATAGCTCTAGGAGCAAATTCACCACTTGGTTTTATCGTGTTGTTGTAAATGCTTGTCATGATCACAGGCGTAAACATAAACGAGTCTTAGATGTTGACGATAAAATTCTTGATTTAGCCTGCGAACCAGTTGAAAGTGAACAAGTCACGTTAGAAGACCAGCAACAACAAGCTTGGCGAAAACGTTGTCTCGAAATTGCAATTAGCAGATTACCTTCATCTCAAAAAGATGCACTTAATCTGGTGATCTATTCTGAATTACCGCAAAAGCAAGCGGCAGAAATTATGAATATAAGTTTAAAGGCGCTGGAATCGTTATTAGTGCGAGCGAAACGTTCGATGGCTAAAACAGTTAATGAACTAAACGCGGCGATCACGTTTGATAAAGAAACCTTGAAAAAACAGTTAAGATAAAAAGAGTATTTGTTATGATTAATTCATTTATAAAAAACCAGAAAAATAACACTCAACTTACAGAGCAAGAACTTCTGAGTATTAAGCGAATGCGAACACCGAGTTCAGCACGCTTACAGAATGATATTGTTAAACTTACTCAAAACTTACCGCAATATACTGATTCTGTTGAAGGTGCTAAAGTTTATAGCTTGGCTTCTTTTTTAGAAAAATCAGGCATGAAAGATATCAATTTTTGGCATGGCTTTAAACCTTATGCTGCTACGTTGGCGGCTGGTTTTGCGGTTATTGCCTTATCATCCACTCTTTGGTTGCCATCATCACAAAGCGACCAGTTGCTTGTCGATGACTTTGCTACGCTATCTGTTGAACAGCTTGCCGAAGAGATTGTGTGGCAGGATCTGATGCTGCTACAAGATGAACTCGCTTTTGCTGGTTTATAACTGATATTTAAATCGTAACCGAGGATTATTCTCGTGGTTTGCCACGATATGCATTTTTTCTGTAAAAAGGAGATCAGCAGTTTGACCAGGGAGTTTTATTTAATTTTTCGATTTAAATATTAACGCATTTCTTTGATTGTCGATTATATAGCTATATCGACTGTCTAGTTGATTGAGTAAATCAGTGCCTAATAACCCTTGTATTTGACTGTTTTTATTAAATTCAATTTCCGCCACAACTAAATCTTTGATGGACAGGCCACCAAGTCTTATTTGGTCAGCACGGTATAATTTAGATTCAGTTATGCCATTTGCGGTACTTAATTGAATGCTTCTACCGGTTGCTTTTAAATTAAGTGACTTAATAGTCGATTCTGAAAGTGCAGTAATTGATGCACCTGTATCAAGCAATAACCTCAGTTGTCGATTGTTGATAGTCGTATCCACAAAAAAACTATTACCAGAGCGAAGTAACGGCACGACCACTTCACCACGCGTACTTACCTCTTTCTTCGTTTGTGGTTGTTGCGCTACAACATCAGAATTCTTGTCTAGATTAGATAATGCCGCTTTGGCGATGTCACCATATTCAGCATCATATTGCAGAGGTTCTAATAAGCTTCGTGCAGTAGACGTATCATTCAGGCGCAGGTATGAATAAGCGAGCTCTAGTTGAAAGCGCGCATAATCAGGATGTTGCTGGTAGAGGTTTTGATAGAGCTGATTTATTCCTAGTTCATCCTTCTGTCCTTCCATAATTGCGCGTTGATTACTCGCAGCAACAGATAGCTTGCTCATCAAAGATTGTAGCTGATCAGGTTGATGTTCAAGCGCCGTAGCTTTTAGCAGCGCATTGATGGCTGGTTGCCAATTTGTATTTTTAAGATGAATGTTACTTAATAAAGTCCATCCATTAAGACTATTAAAGGTCTCGTTATAACTTGTGAGTAAGTTTATTGCTTGCAAATTATTATCTGCTTGCCAAAGCTGAGAGGCGGTGTTTAAGAACAAATGTTCAAATTCTTGAAGTTGTTCGCTCGACAGCTGACGATAAAGAGAATCTAAGTGCTCAACGGCGATGGTAAATCGACCACCTTCAATAAGTTTAGTGATTTCTGCTATCTGATGTTGATGATCTAGAGTTGCTGAAATATTTGATGCGTTATCTGGGCTAAAAGAGTTGCTTGATTTGGTAGTGTTTCTTATGATTGATGGTGCAACTGACTTTGTGCTTGGTTCAGTTGCCGCTTGTTTATGTGTTTTTACCTCAGACGCTGGTTTTTCATTTTGAATAATCGAAAATATTCCATACGCACCAGTCATTACTAATGCGGTCATTATGGCTCTGAAAGTTATTTTTTTGCTCATGATTAAGGTCGAATGCTTGATTCAAGTGCAACATAGCACAAATGAATTTTGGTTTTTATACACATGCTTCACCAACCACTAGTGTGCTCCGCGCTTGATTGATTAAATCAAGCTTACTATTTATCATTATTTAGTCATTTTTAGAGAATAACATGTTTAACGAAGTCTATATTGTTAGTGCTGTTCGTACAGCAATTGGTAGTTTTGGCGGCACTTTAAAAGGCATTTCGCCAGCTGATTTAGGCGCTCATGTTACTGCTGAAGTAGTGCAGCGCAGTGGTGTTGATGTTGAAACGGTTGAATCAAATATAGTTGGACATGTCATTCGTACTGAGGTCCGTGATGCTTATATTTCTCGGCGTATTGCTTTAAATGGCGGCCTACCTATTCATACTCAATCGTTAACGGTTAACCGATTATGCGGCTCAGGTCTGGAGGCAGTTATCTTAGCTGCCCAACAAATTCAGCTTGGCGAAGTGGGTGTTGCAGTTGCCGGAGGTGCTGAGTCTATGAGTTGCGCGGGACATCTGTTAACGACTAATCGTTGGGGGCAACCAATGGGCGATAGTAAGGTTCAAGATGAACTTACTGGTGCCTTAACTGACCCCTTTGGTGTTGGGCATATGGGTATCACCGCTGAAAATCTTGCGGATAAATACGAGATAAGCCGGGAGCAACAGGACGTCTTGTCATTGCAAAGTCAAAAACGGGCAATACATGCAATAGAGCAAGGTTACTTTAATGAGCAGATCGTGCCATTTGAAGTAAAGACACGTAAAACTGTTACTGTGTTCGATACAGATGAGCACCCTAAAGCAAATAGTTCTATAGATGCGCTAGCGAAACTTAGAACCGTATTTAAAGAAGGCGGAACCGTCACGGCAGGGAATGCTTCTGGTATTAATGACGGTGCAGCAATGCTTGTATTGGCGAGTAGTGACCAGGTTACAGCACAAGATCTAAACCCGATGGCTAAAATTATATCTTATGCTCGTTGTGGCGTACCAAATGAAATTATGGGTATTGGACCTGTGCCTGCTTCAACGAAAGCGCTTGACAGAGCTGGGTTGACAATTTCAGATATTGACGTGATTGAGTCAAATGAAGCTTTTGCATCTCAAGCTTTATCGGTTGCTGAAGAGCTCGGGTTACCTGATGACAAAACAAATCCAAATGGTGGCGCTATAGCTTTAGGGCATCCGATCGGCGCGAGCGGCGCAATCTTGCTAACCAAAGCGCTCTATGAACTACAAAGAATTGATGGCAAATATGCTTTGGTGACGATGTGTATTGGTGGTGGCCAAGGTATTGCTGTCGTAGTTGAGTGCGTTTAGTTATTTGACCTAGATAGTAGTTCATGATCTCAAGTGGCTCGAGGTCTGGCTACTTGGAAACTAGTCTCTAAGCGGCTGACTTCCTTCAGTCGTGCGCAGCCGATCAGTGGGCATAAAAAAACGCCAGTATTTATTTCTAAACTCTGGCGTTTAAACAAACTAAACAATGTTGGGGTGGGAGGTTATCTAGTTTGTGTTTCAAATAAAAAACAACCGTATTAGTAATTCACCATGTAACAAAATTAGGGGGCATGCTACACAACAATTTACTAATACTGAAATATTTATAACAAAGAAATCCTAGGGCGTATGTCTTTGTTACAGACGGTTAATCGATATTTAATGCATTGGTAATAAATTGTTTAATACTTTATGGCTAGAACGTTAAAAAATCTCGACTCATCAGCAATTTTTATGCTCACTTCATCATCGACATGCTTTTTTAATAGGCTTTTAGCCAATGGCGAGTCAATGCTGATGTTGTTGGGGGTTATGCCTGCTTCATCTGGGCCTACAATTCGATAGCTTACTTCTTCGCCAGTCTCTTTTTCTAACGTTACAGTGGCGCCAAAGAATATTTGATCTTTATTACCTACTTGATCAATGACTTTTAGATCGGGCATGCGTTTTTGTAAATAGCGAATCCTGCGATCTATGCCGGCTTGTTCTTTTTTTCGGTATATATATTCGGCATTTTCTGACCTATCGCCTTCAGCTGCAGCAGCACTGAGAGCATCATTGACTATGCGACGTTTTGCCCATAACTCTTTAAGCTCTTTTTCCAGATTGGCATAACCTTGAGGCGTTATGTACGGAGATGATTTTGGTGCAGGAGGACGCCAACGAGACATAATAATTTATCGTTCAGGGTTAAATTTAGTTGAATCAAATTGGCCGCGACTGCATACTTGTTGCCTGTTATGCAAAGCTATCAAACTATCATCGATAAGGAAAATTAATGATAAACCAAGCAGAAGAAATATTAAAACACACTTTTGGCTATGCGAATTTTCGCGGGCAACAAAAAGAGGTTATTGAAACTGTTTTAGCAGGTCAAGACGCCTTAGTGCTGATGCCAACAGGTGGCGGCAAGTCACTATGTTACCAGATCCCAGGCATGGTACGTGAGGGAATGACAATTGTTGTCTCGCCGTTAATTGCGTTGATGCAAGATCAGGTATCAGCATTACAGCAACTCGGTATCAAAGCGGCATTTATTAACTCCACTTTATCTCGTGAGCAACATACTCAGGTAATGAGATAAAG
>JALZWI010000031.1 GCA_023299895.1 Arenicella sp.
AAATATCTTCGCAAGAATGGTAATATAAACCGCCGTGATTTTGGCAAATTGACCGCTCTGGCCGGCTTAATGGCAACCGTTCCTAAAGTAGCTAATGCGCTTGATGTGGTTGAATCTAATGTTATGGTCACAACGCCCGATGGCGTATCAGATGGCTACTTTGTTCACCCAGCAACAGGTAAATATCCCGGCATAGTAATGTGGACCGATATTCTCGGCTTACGAACGGCGTTTAGAACGATGGCGACGCGCTTAGCTGAATCAGGCTACTCAGTATTTGTACCGAACCCATTCTATCGAAGCGCAAAAGTACCAGTCGTGCCTGAAGGTTCAAGCTTTGGAGACCCAGACACTCGGACTCTACTAAGATCATATGCAGGTCTTTTATCTCAAGAAGCTGCCTTCAGCGACGCAAAGGCCTACGTCGATTTTCTCGATGTGCAAGAAAGCGTAGATACGAGTCGAAAAATAGGGACTAACGGCTATTGCATGGGTGGTCCTCTGATCATGCGCACTGCCGCTGCAGTTCCAGATCGCATTGGTGCAGCTGCATCATTTCATGGTGGCGGTCTCGTCACCGATCGACCAGACAGCCCTCACCTGCTCATCCCTAAAACACCGGCTCACATACTCCATGCGGTTGCAGAAAATGATGATGAAAAATCACCTGACACTAAAGTTGTTCTGGCTGCTGCTTATAAAAATGCAGGTATTCCAGCCGAAATTGAAGTCTACAAAGGTGCCATGCACGGTTGGTGCTCACTTGATTCTCAAGTTTACAACGAAGAACAAGCTGAAAAAGCCTGGGCAAGAATGCTGTATTTGTTTGAAACAGCTTTAGCCTAAGCTAAATTTTTACATGTATAAAAACGGTGACCATGCAAGCATGGTCACCGTTTTTATTGTCTAACCGATTTGACCCTTGCATAACACTTAGATTCAGACATTGAATCTACTAAACAATCGACAAAAAGTGAACAATCATCATAAAGAGTATTGCGATATATAAGTATTGACTCAGATAGTAGAGTATAAATCATGAAAAAAATTCAACCTCTTTGCGTAACTGCTGAAATTAATTCGTAATGATAGCCACAAACGAAAAGGACGAGACGACATGAGCAATAAACTCCCAAAGGCAGTGATTATCTCTAATGACACAAACCTGCAAAAAAGATTGGAATCAAATCAACCTACAAAAAAGCGATTACTAAGCGTTGTTCTTTCTAGCAAGTTACTCAGTATTTCATCGGCAATAGACGCAGATGCTTATCTCTACGATGTTGGGCTAAACAATGATAATGTATCTACGACACTTGCTGACATTAGCAACTTAAAACGAAGCATCTTTAACAAGCCGTTAATTCTAATTGGTGAAAAATATCAGCTAAACCAAATTCTGGACCAAGAAAATATCAACGGGTTGGTTAGCGAGACAATTAATAAACCTGTATCAAACGGACAATTATTGTTAGCAATTAATTCGTATTCATCGGCAAAAAAATCACGTCAACTACAAATTTTGGCTATATATTTAGGCGCTTTCTTATTATTGTTCTATATGACTTATGTAGCCTAATCAGCTATTACTTAAACTCCAAACTATGCACAGCTTCTTCAACCTTGGCACTGCTAGTGCGGTCTTCGAAGTTTCCTTCTATCGTGACCACAACTGCGACTGTATTTTGGATAACCGCATACTGATCAAAAAAATGACTTTGGTCGATCGCCTCTGACAATATACTCCAAATAGGCAGACCATTATCGCCAATCACTTTGCTTAATGCGCCTGTAACGCTTAAATCAGATTCATTGGCCGCTTCTGCCATAGCATTTGCTATATTGCCACCAAATTCGCTGATAATGTCATCCGAACTGTTTTGTTCTAGGCTGTAAGATGACACTACTAAAAACTCATCATTCGGCCCGACCAGTTCTGCTTCTTCATCAAGGTTGATAACTTGATAACCTGTTGGCGCTTCAAATAAAAATAAATCAGTTTCAACGCAAATTGGCGATGCTTGATCGTTCATCTTAAAAATTTCCTGAATTATCGTTTCTTTAAAAAAATGACTATTTTAACTTGGATGCCCAAAGTGCAATTTTGTGTTTCATGGTGATTAACGAAACCTTGTCTTGTGGCAGCGGTTGAATAATTTTGTCATGCACCAACAATCGATAAATATATTCGATTTTTTCATTGGCCGAATCGGTTGCTTCAAACTTAACTACACCCCGTTTTTCACCGTATTCCATGCCTTTAAGAATCGCCTTTTTGAGCATTTCTTTTTCATTTTTTAGTTTTGCCATATCAGTCAGTCTGCATCAAAAGTTTGATTAATCCAAGCGCCAACATCTTTGATTTGCTCCATAACAACCTGATGCTCCATCGGGTAGGTTTGCCATTTTATCAAATACCCAAGATCTACCAGCAGGTCAGCGCTGGCTTGACCTAGCTGGATAGGCACTACTGGATCATGAGTTCCATGATTCGCTAGAATAGGAGTTTGTATATTTACCTTTGAATGCTCTGTAGCTACTTGTTCCGAAAATGGAATGTAGGTAGACAACGCAAGTATGCCACCAAGTTTATGGTTACTACGCACGCCGACATGATAGGCGACCGCGCCGCCTTGTGAAAAACCAGCAATAATGATGTTTCCAGCAGAAATTTTTAATGCGATTTGTTCGTCAATCAAGCGATCTAATGTTGCTTGCGATTCAGTCATTCCGACTGCGTCTTGTTTATCCGCTATATCCATGCCTTTAATATCATACCAACCAGGCATTACCATTCCACCATTAATCGTAATAGGCCTATCTGGCGCTTGTGGAAACACAAAGCGAATAACTCGATTTTGAGAAAGTCCTAGCTCAGGCACAATGGGAGGAAAATCATTCGCAGTTGCGCCTAGTCCGTGCAACCAAATAACGGCGTGAGTAGGTTGGCCACTCCCATGAATGAGTTCAATCGTATTGTTTTCGGACATAGTAGACTTTTCAAGACTGTTTTGTGTATAAGCCAATGGATTATAAACAAGCATTGCCAAAGCAACAAACATTGCCTTCAATGATTTTTGTTGTCTGTGTATATCTTTCACTAGCTGACTTAATTGCTCTTTATTAATCTTTGATAGATGCACAGTAGCATTTTTCATACTAGGTAAAAATATCATCTACCGTTAACAGTTCTTTAAATGAATAGATTGGGAACCACCAAGATTCTTTACAACTTGTCTAACAGCAAACAATCTTTATATCAACAAGATTTGACTTATTTTAGGTGTAAAAAAACTTCCTAGAGTGTATGGTTCTACATATATTGATAAACAATATTGGTGTTTTATTGATATTTTTGGGTTTCTGATACTCTGCCGGGGGGTGGATTTCGGGTTTTACTATAAAGTAATGCTTTTCGCATACCTACAGGGAATTTTTGCGGTGTTACTAAAATAAATCAAACTTCATCAGTGAAGTTTGTCGGGTTTCATAATGAGCAATAAGAATACAGTCACAAATGCAGTGATTATTTCAGCCGACACTCGGCTACAAAGGATCTTATTTGATCACACATCTGATAACGATAACGTCAAGATCAGCCTAGAAAGCAATTTTGCGAATTTAGACTCGATATCAACACCCGGTGCGTATGTCTATGATGTTGAATTAACCAACAATGACTTGGTCTCAACAATTACGGAAATCAGCAACCTGAAAAAAATTATTGCTGACAAGCCTCTCATCTTAATCGGTAAGAAACACGTATTAAGTGAAGTGCTAAGCAGTGAAAAAATAGCAGAGATGGTGAGTAAAACGATTAACAAGCCAGCTGGTGAACCAGCCAAGC
>JALZWI010000032.1 GCA_023299895.1 Arenicella sp.
CCGAAAGCGAATACCTTACAAGAGCCTGAGTTTTGACCTGCCTCGTTAACGACATCTCCATTGTTAAATTGGCTAGGCGAAAACACATAATTAGAATCAATTAGTGCGATTGTGTCGGCAAACTTTACGGACTCTGGACTCGTCTCTAATTGGTTAATAAAACGACTTAAGTTCATTATTAATTTATTGTATTTGAATTATTGGTTATATACTTTACAGACGAGTGAACCTCATCCACTTCACTAGCCCGCACATACAAAAACAACGTAAACACTCTGTTGTAAGGGCAAATATATCATAAACCTCTGACAGCCTATGATGCTATCTTTCGACCATTAATAATTTAAAACCATATGGTTAAGAACACGCAAAACAATTATGAAGTTATTTCAATTTTGCTTCATTGGTTAATGACAATTGTCATTATTGGCGCCTTCACCTTAGGACTATCGATCGTTGATATGGACTACGATAATTCATGCTATTTCAGTTGATGTTTTTTGTGTATTTGATGTCCCCGTGACTATTTCAGCTGCTTTGCTAAATTATGGCCGCATAATCAAAAAAGCACCAACTCAAACAAACAACTTCATAAACTTAACGTCGATATAATTTTTCCAGCGCCATACCCAATGGCCCTTTACCGCAAAACCATTTCTGCTGGCAACAGCGACTTTGTCACCCAATGACAATAAGCTTAAGAACTGAGTTTGTAATTTGATTGGCTCGAGTGCTTGGCCAGAAAATGCGAGGCGTAAATTTTGCTCTAACATCGGCGCTTGACGTACTGCATACACACCTGCTTTTGGACGTGGGTCATTGATCATCTCAGCAATATCACCTGTGGCAAAAATATTAGAGTGCGAGGTGCTTTGTAGAAACTGATTTACTTCAATGAATTTTTTTGAAGTTAAACCTAATGTTGTGTGGTTTAACCAATCAGAACCTTTAGCACCTGTACACCAAACACTTTGCATCAAATCAAGCTTCTCACCGGTAGTAGCAATAACGCCCTCAGCGGTTACTGCTTTAACTGCGAAATTATTATGTAATTTAATATTTAATTCACTTAGCGCTCGTTCGACATTCCTGATGACATTTTGCGGATAAGAGCTGAGAACTTGTTGACCACGAAAAATAAGATGAAATGTAAGGTTCTTATTGTGTCTCAAACGATGCGCCATTGCTAATACCAACTCAACACCGCCTGCACCTGCTCCTACGATACCCCAATCACCTGCCAGTTCGTCTTTACCAGCCAAGGCCAATAAATCATGCCAACGTTGCTGAAAGCCTGATATAGGCTTTACCCCAAGTGCAAACTCTTGCGCGCCTTCAATTGACAAATCAGGTGTTGAACCAATATCTAAAGAGCATTTATCAAATTCAACTATTCGTCCATTACAACAATTAATTTTTTGTTCTTCAATATTAATACCATTAACATGGGCTTCTAGCCAGCTAACATTGCTTTTTTTACACAGTTTTTGCAAATCGATATTAGTCTGCTCAAGCGTGTAATGACCAGCAACATAACCTGGCAACATGCCCGAATATGGTGTTAGAACTTTTTCTGATATCAAGGTAACTTTGACGTCATCGATTGGCTTTAAGCCAAAAGCGCGGATCAATAAAACATGCGTATGACCACCGCCAATTAAAACTAAATTTTTAGTGTGCGTCTGCAAGTGAACTAACTCTTTTGAAATTCCATAAACATTTCTAGATCTATTTGATCGCCCACAATCGGAATATAATCATCCACTCTAAAATCAGATCGCGAGATAGAGGCTTTAGCAGAAAATCCTAATGTGTATTTGCCGGATAAAATATTCGATGCGCCGCCATGAAATGTCCCTAGCACTGATATTTCTTTCGTGACACCACGCCAGTTTAGATTGCCTACAAATTCAAATTCACTATCATTGATTGGCTTGACCGAGAGAGTAAAAAATTTTGCTTGTGGGTAAGTCGCTTCGTCAAACCATGACTTAGACAATAAATCTTCAGCCAATGCGGTGTTATTAATATCAAGTGAACCTATTTCAATTATGCCCTCTAATTTACTTGCAGCAATATTCTGAGGGTCAAAATCTAGACTTGCGTTGAAGTCATTGAAACGCCCAACATAGGTTGATAAACCTAGATGTTGCACTTTGAAAAGCAAGGCCGCATGCGCTTGGTCAAGTGAGTATTGTCCGGCGCGTAATGTTAAGACCTCTGTTACAACGTTTGGCATTAGCAACGATGTGCAAGAGGACAACATCAAAGTCGCCAACAAAATCAACTTATTTAGATGTCGTTTAATGAACATTATCTACTCGTAACTTCTTGGTCATTTAATGAGAACATTAAGTTGAGATTGTAAATCACTCGCACCTATTTTTTGCATGAGTTTAATATTTCTGATTGGGACTTGTTCAATATTAGTATATGCGTCGACTGCTTTTTCAACTTGCTCTTCTCGTAAGATATGCAACATGGGGTAAGGCGAACGATTTGTGAAATTCTCAGCATCATTCACCTGTGCGCCAGCAAACAGATAATCAGGGTGAAAGCTTGCAACTTGAAACTCGCCTAGCCAACTATGCTGCTCTAATAAACCCTCTATCAAATCTAGAAATTGATTGTAATCACCAAAATCACTTAATAGTTTTGGATGAATCAATATTGTCGTGCTGATATCAGAGTGCGCAATTAAAAAATTAATTTCATCATATAATGCTTTTAATAAGGAAAGCTCTTGATCAGCATCACAAACAACAAATCGAATACTATTAGATTGATATTCACGCTCTGCAAAAGGGCAAAGATTTAGTTTTATCACAAAATCTGTAAGCCATTTCTTAGTCGAGTCTATTGCCTTTTTTTTCGAATCCATTTTATAGTGTTAGTCAGTCTGATCACGTTTTCGTAACTCTTTCTTCAAAGCTTGCTTATCTTTTGCGCGTTCTGCTTTTG
>JALZWI010000033.1 GCA_023299895.1 Arenicella sp.
GTTAACCCCTTTAGAACCGCAGTCCCGTTTTGGGGACAATCCACTCTAATTTCAAGTACTTTGTCCCCAAATCGGGACTACGGTTCTAAAGGGGTTAAGCAGTAAGAAGAATAGACAATGCAAATGCGACAATGCAATGCATGTTCATCATACGTACTGGATACGACAGGCACGAGGTACGTACCTGGTATGCTATAAAAGAGAGAAAAAAAACTAACTAAAAACAACACAAAAACAAATCGAAAGACAGAAAGGATTAAAAAAAACTTTCGTACCCCCCCGCAGGGGATGTGGCAGACACTAAGGACTATAGCATAAGAACGAGCGAACAAACAGCACCACAACAAGTAGTAATGTAGTAATACATACCAGGTACCAGGTACCACCTGGTTGACATATTTTTTGGTTGTTGTTCGTTTTTTTGCCTTTCCTTTCTTTTTTGCCATTTTGGTGTTCTCCCTTTCATAGAATGTGTATGTCGTGGCCGTCGTTTACAGTATGATGACACGGCGGTATTGCGATGTCTACTCTGCTTACTGCAAAACAACGTACTATTTGTAGTATTTCTGCGGCGCAGTTTTTTTACCATGGAACTTGTAACTCTCTAGGACTGAAGAATCGGCACGGACTAGGCCCTAGCCTTCAAGGCCTGCCTGAAGTACTGTTTCTGAAGCAGGCGTGCCAGAACTGCTGCCGTTTTCGTGCCTATCTTTTGCCAGGCACGCTTTCAGGCATTGAAGGCATAAAACAATAACGCCGTTAGTCTGGAACTCCCAAAATCAGGGGAAAGGGATTACATTTTGTAGGGTCCCCCCGTAGCCTTTTTAAGTAGCCACCACACAGCGCTTGTTCGCAAAGATGTCAGGAGACACGTCAAGCAAGGCAAAACTTGCGGTGTCAAGGGTATAGGGCCGAGTGTTTAACTCTAAAACCTAGTAGATGGGTGTCAGTCAAGGCTCGTGACGGCAAAAGTTGCTGTCCGTCAAGGGGTGATAATGCTGTCTCCCCCGACATCTTTGCTTGTTCGTGCTCACAGCCCCCCCTTTAGCAACGCAGATTGTTTCATGGCGTTAGCTGCATGCTGCAAGTTGTGTCTTCATAAAATACATAGAATGTGTAACGGCGCATTCTGTCATCTGGGTTATGACAACCCAGCCGAGTACCCTCGGACGAACGTTAACACGCATTCTTTCAGGCATTTTACCTCTTGCAAACGAACTAATTGATTTTAGTATAGGACTTTTCCTTACGGCTGTGAGCAGGTTTCAGGCATTTTTTGACGCCTCCAACCACTTGAAACCAAACTACTTGAAGCTAGTATAGGGTTTGCGTTGGGGTGCTGAACAAGTTTCAAGCATTTTCGTGGCATTTTGCCCATTCACACGAAACTTGATTGAAATTACTGTAGTTTTGTTTGTCTTAAGGCGCCAAAACGTTTTCAGGCACGTCTCAGGCATTGTTCAAGGCATTTTTTAAGGCAAATGCCTTAAATAGATAGGCATGATAAAGGCCAATTAAGGCACGTCACATATTCCCCATCTTTTTGCCTATCTCTCGTTTTTCACACAAAACTACTTGAAATTAGTACAGGGTTTGGCTTGGGGCGCCGACAAGGCTTCAGGCACGTCTCAGGCATTTTTTAAAGGCGAGTGCCTTAAATAGATAGGCCCCCTTGAGGCAAATTAAGGCACGTGAGACATATGCCTATCTTTTTGCCTAAATCATTTTTTTCGCCTGCGGCGTGCCTATCTCCGCATGCCTGAAAGCGCCCGCGGCGTTTAAAGGCTGGGCCTAGCACGGACACTGGCTGTGCTGGATGTCGACGGGTAGAAATAACGGTTAAATGTGAAGAAAATACACACACCAACAGAGTAGAGAGAGAGTACGTATGACTATTGGTAAGAACCAAGGAAAATAACAGGCAAACCGAAAAACAACAACAACAACAACAACAACAACAACAACAACAACAACAACAACAACAACAACAAACAATAAGGTAAATAGTGCGGCGTATTCACCATTATTAATAATCTCAGGCAATACCATTGCGAACGTAAAACTGCCTATCAAAAAGAACACACAGCCAAACAAAAACATAAACCAGAAGCCGTTTTTTTGATTGCTGGCAATGCCAGCTTCAGACTCTTCAACCACCTGCTGCTGCGTTTTACCGGCTTTCATGGAAAACCAAACAACGGCCAAACCGGCACCACTGAACATAACTAAAAACATGCCACCAAAGGCAACTTGCGCCCAACGAAAAGTACGGTCTAGCACCGACTCATTTGGGTTGTCTTGATTGACTAACGCAAACATTCTGCCATTAGAGCGCTGAGTCTCTAAGCGGCGATGCAGGTCTTGCCAATAATTACCGACATTGTCACTGGCGGTGCTAAACGACACCTTATTACTTTGATACGACTCGCCTTGAAAAACATAGGTGTAAGTAGCGTCAACACGATAGGTGGTTGAATCTCCCGTTGTAACGACTAAATCTAAGGACAGTATTTTTGCAGGAACAGACTGCCAATCTTCTGAACTTAAATATTGGCTCGTCATTTTAATGAACGTCATATAGGCTACCGCTATGCCAGCAACCAAAAAGATTATGCCAAACATCATAGCAAAGTATTTCGATCCGCCTATTTTGTTAAATTTCATGCTTTAATTAATTGTCTTGTGCAAAGCGACCTGTTCGAATAAAACTTAAAGCGTAGTCAATCACCGTTGGTGATTTCATAATATAGGGGTGTGAATGCGGTACAGCAATAAAGTCGCTCATGCCTTCGACCTTAGTTTTTTCGAGTGACACTTTGCCGTCGTCAGGGTTGTCGAGTGACAATGACAAGATCGGGTTTATGGTTTTAGTGCCCGCGACAATCCCTACTTCAAATTCTGCTTTGCCTAAGTTGATCGGCATACTGTTGTTATCGGTGCCTAGTTGTTTGACCGCTGGACCGTTAAACATCACAAACCCAGGGATAGCTAAGTAATTGTCGACTACTTCACTGCCTTGGTTTGGTGGTGCTAGCATCACTACCCGGCCTAAATTAGGCAATTCATTCTGCTTTAAATAGTAACGCACCAAAATACCGCCTAAAGAATGAGTAATAAAATGTATTTTAGTGGCTTCTGGGCATTGCGCTAAGCCTTGCTCTATTGCCAGTGGTGCGAGCACTTCAATGGGGTGTTCACGTGATGGGTAATCGATATTAGCCACAGCAAAACCTTGCTCTTCAAAAGTATTGGCAATTTTTTGCATCGAATTAGCGGTGCGGGCTAATCCATGCAGAAAAATGACGCATTCTTTTGCATGAACTGGTTGTGCAGACAAGTTAGTAGACAAAATAAGGCTAATTAATAGAAAAGGCTTTATGATTGAGAGCATATTAAAGCAGTTTAACCAGTCTTTTACTTACTGTCATTTACAATTAAAGAAAGCGGTTGAAAAAAAAATCGTTCTACCTATATTACAGCTTAAGTATTTCAGTTTACCCTAATTAGACATTTGTACTCGGAGACTTGTTTTGTTGACAGAATTCAATGCATTAAACCAATGGTTATCAAGCCAAATCGTTGGCCAAGAAAAACTAGTACAGCGGTTATTAATCGCTTTATTAGCCGATGGACATTTATTAGTTGAGGGCGCTCCTGGTTTAGCTAAAACCAAAGCGATCAAAACATTGTCAGATGGCATTGAAGGCGACTTTCAACGCATTCAATTTACTCCCGACTTATTACCATCGGATATCACTGGCACAGAGATTTATCGGCCGCAAACCAGTGATTTTGTTTTCCAAGAAGGACCAATTTTTCATAATTTAGTGTTGGCAGATGAAATTAACCGAGCGCCAGCCAAAGTCCAATCAGCGCTATTAGAAGCCATGGCCGAGCGCACGGTCAGTGTTGGGCGTAAGACCATGCCGCTACCGCCTTTATTTTTAGTCATGGCGACGCAAAACCCGATTGAACAAGAAGGCACCTACCCATTACCTGAAGCTCAACTAGATCGTTTTTTAATGCATATCCGAATCGGTTATCCTGACATCAGTGCTGAAAAAGAGATTCTGGCATTAGCGCGCGGTGAAGCGACACAAACGCAAGCACAGGCCCCGAGCCAAAAAATCGCGCAAGCCACGATACTTAGTGCTCGACAAGAAGTTATGCAAGTGCATATGGCTGAGACGGTCGAGGAGTATCTTGTGCAATTAATTCTAGCTACGCGCTCACCTGAAAAATACGGCGATGACTTAGCGCAATGGATTGAGTACGGCGCTAGTCCACGTGCAACGATTGCGATTGATCGGTGTGCGCGTGCGCATGCTTGGTTAAATGAGCGTGATTTTGTATCGCCCGATGATATTCAAGCAATTGCACACGACTGCCTACGACATCGAATTATTCTTAGTTACGAAGCAGAAGCTGATGGACATGATGTTGATCAAGTCATTACTGAACTACTCAACCGAGTCCCTGTTGCATAAAAAATGAGCCTCAGAGCACAAACACACACAAAAGGACAATTAGACCAGCAAGGTATTTATACTAACCTTGCGAGTCTATTAGCGATTCGGCACTGGGCCAATGATCTTAAGTTGTTCTCTCGCCAAGCTTCTCGGAGTATGTTGCTAGGAGAAACGCGTTCGCGTTTTCGTGGGCGTGGCATGGAGTTTGAGGAAGTTCGCCCCTATCAAGCTGGCGATGATATTCGTACGATTGATTGGCGTGTCTCAGCGCGTACTGGCGGCACCTATAGCAAATTATTTTGCGAAGAACACGAGCGACCCGTGCATGTGATCGTCGATCAGCGCAATTCATTGTTTTTTGGTTCTAATAAGCAATTTAAGTCCGTACTCGCCGCGGAAGTTGGTTGCGCGATTGCTTGGGCAGCCTTGGCTGGCAGTGATCGGATTGGCGGGCAAATTATCAGCGAATATGACGAGCGTGATATCCGTGCAAAACGCAACAAACAAGCGGTGCTAAAGTTCATTCATGGCTTAAATGAATTGAATAGTAGTTTGCCGATAGCGCAGCAACAAACCAAAACTGAGAATGCAGCTAACAATAACCTTGCTAATACACTGGAAGAATGCAGACGTATCACTCGCCCAGGCACGGCTATATTTATTATTAGTGATTTTCATGATTTTGATGGCAACGCAGCCAAAGCCTTAAATAATCTCGGCCGCCATTCTGATATCACCTTAATTCAAATCATTGATCCTTTAGAGCGAGAATTACCTTCAGGTAAAGTCGCTGTGAGTAATGGCGATGATCGCTTATCTGTGTCACTAAATAGTAACCTTAAAGAAAATTATCTCGCGTTGATTGAAGATCGACAAACACAGTTACAGCAAGCAGCAATTAGAGCGCGTTCGTATTTCACTCAATTAAGCACAGATGATTCTGCGCGCTATTGTCTAACGCGCATCTTCGGTAAATAACGCAGGTAAATAAACGAGTAGCATGCCAACCGACACCGACCAAGAACAGTTTGCTGAGCAATTAGCACAACAACTCAAAGGCATCGATCTGCCTGGATCAGTGAGTTGGTGGCCATTGGCAATTGGTTGGTGGATCATTATTGCGTTTAGTCTAGTAACAATCTCAATAGTCGTATTTAAATTACTAAAGAAGATTCAACAAAACAAATACCGCAAAACGGCCAGTGCTGAATTACAAGACGCCTTTAAACATTGGCAACAAAGTGATGATACGTTGACTTATTTGCAATCGAGCAACGCAATATTAAAACGGGTTATTAGAAAAATTGAGCAAAACCCCAATACCTTGAGTGTGAGTAAAACTGGCAATGCTTGGAGTGAACTATTACAACACTATGCGAGCCACCCTATTCCTGATAAAACATTATCAGCCTTAAGCTTTGAATGCTATCAAGCCAAACCTAATGTTGATGTGGCTCAAGTTCATGGGCAACTTAAAACTTGGCTAAGCAGTCACAGGAGGTTACAGAATGCTTAGTTGGGAATGGCCTTGGGTATTTTTGTCGCTGCCTCTGCCTTTACTAATCAGGTGGTTATTGCCTGCCGGTGAAGCGGCGCCACAAGCCATTCGTGTACCCTTTTTTGATCAGCTGCGCGAACTGCATGAGAAGACAGAAAAATCTGCAATCAGAATGTGGCTACAAATAGCCTTGGCGATTGTGATTTGGCTGAGTTTGTTGTGTGCAGCAGCGCGTCCTACTTGGGTAGGCAACCCAGTGCCAATACCACAAGACAGTCGAGATTTAATGCTTGCTGTTGATATCTCACGTTCTATGCAAGAAAACGATATGCGTGTGAATGGTGGTTATGCAGCACGAATTGATGCGGTTAAATTTGTGGTGGGCGATTTTATTAAACAACGGGCGGGAGATCGCATTGGTTTAATTTTATTTGGTGAGCAGGCCTATCTACAAACGCCTTTAACCTTTGATACGCAGACCGTGTTTCAGCAATTAAATGAAGCTCAATTAGGCTTTGCAGGTAATGCAACCGCGATTGGTGATTCGATTGGCTTGGCCATCAAAACCTTGCGTGATCGACCAGCCGAAAGTCGAGTGCTTATTTTATTAACCGATGGTGCCAACACCGCGGGCACTGACCCCAATGAAGCAATGAAGATTGCCGATGAAGCCAATATTCGAATACATACCGTTGGTATTGGCGCACCACGCCGTGGCCGAGCGTCAGGCGATATTGATGAACAGCTACTCAACAATATTGCTACTCGAACTGGTGGTGAATACTTTCGCGCCCGCGACCCAAATGAACTGCAGAGCATTTACGCTGAACTGGATCGACTTGAACCAATGCCAGAAGAGCAAACGTTTCGACCAACCATGAGCCTGAGCTATTGGCCATTAGGTTTGGCTCTTTTGTTAAGCGCCTTGATGGCACTAGTACGTATTATCGGCTCAGGTAGTTTGCTAATACTAAAATCAAAGGCAAGTGAGGTAGGTCCATGAGCTGGAATTTGAGTCAATTTCATTTTATTCGGCCGCTATGGTTACTAGCGATACCCGCAGCATTCGTTTTGTGGCTATTAATGTCGCGTGCCTTAAAAACTACTTATTGGGAAGCTCATCTTAATAAAGAAATTCTAGAAGCGTTGCGAGTGAATACCAGCAAACAGTCTAGCATTGGCCGTTGGTTGCTATTGTTTGGCTGGATGTTAGCTGCGCTTGCCACGGCTGGGCCAACTTGGCAGAAACAGCCCGTGCCTAGTTTTCAAAACAACAGCGCAATGGTGATTGCCTTAGACTTGTCGGTGTCGATGTTGGCAGAAGACTTAACACCCAACCGGCTCGCACAAGCAAAATACAAACTCATCGATATCCTGCGCGAGCGCAGTGATGGCCAAACAGCCTTAATTGCTTACTCAGGAGACGCGCATACTGTTACGCCATTAACCGACGACCCGAATGCAATTGAGGTGTTATTGCCTGCCCTACATCCAAGCATTATGCCAATCAAAGGCAGTAATACTGAAGAAGCAATTGAACTCGCCGAGCAATTATTAAACGATACAGGTAATAGCACTGGCGATATTTTATTAATTACCGATGGAATTGCTGAGGCTGCTCAATCAAGCATTTCAAAGTCACTCAACAGTGCCTACTCATTATCGATTCTAGGCGTTGGTAGCAATGAGGCAGTGCCGATTCCTCTAGAGGGTGGTGGTTTTTTACGACGCGCAAATGGTGAAATTATATTAAGCAGTTTAGACAATCAACAGCTGGCGAAATTTGCCTCGCAGACGAATGGCCGCTACAGTCAAATTCAGATTAATGGCAGCGATGTAAATTATCTAATCAATGATGAATTTGAAGCTGGTGAAGCAAGTAACACAGCCAGTACTGGTAATGCCACGCTGTATGATAATTGGATAGACATGGGGCATTGGCTGGTGATATTGCTATTACCATTGGCGGCATTGTGTTTCCGCAAAGGCCTTATCTATTTTCTGCCCTTATGCATAATCTTGCCAAGCTTAATGCTACCAAACGATGCCAATGCCTTTGAATGGCAAGATTTGTGGCAAACCAAAGACCAACAAGCCCAAGACCTCATAACAGAAAATCCCGAAGCTGCCGCTACAATATTTGAGCGAGAAGACTGGGCAGGTGTGGCTAATTATCAAGCCAAAAACTATCCTGGTGCGGCGGAAAAGTTTGCTGCCGGTGAGTCCGCTAGTGATCATTATAATCGCGGCAATGCCTTAGCCTTAAGTGGTGATTTGCCAGAAGCAATTCAAGCCTATGATCATGCGCTGGAGTTAGAGCCTGATGACCGAGAAGCGCAATACAATAAAGAAATTGTTGAACAACTTTTAGAGCAACAAGAACAGCAGCAAGAGAACCAAGATCAAGGAGATCAACAAGAACAATCAGATGAGGATTCGGAAGATTCTGAGCAGCAAGACTCTGAAGAATCGGAACCGTCTGACGAAGAATCACAAGAACAACAACCCGATCAAGATTCTGAGCAACAGTCTGAAGAACAATCGGAACAAGAGAGTCAAGAGCAAGCGGATTCTGAGGATACTAGCGAAGATGAAGAACAGACTGCTGATGAAGAACAGTCTGAAGAGCAATCGGAAGAAGAATCTCAAGAAGACCCTAGCGAAGAAGAAGCTAGCGCCACGCTAAGCGAAGCCACGCCAGATCAATTACAAGACGCAAGCGAACAATGGTTGCGCGGTATTCAAAATGACCCCAGTGGTTTGTTACGACGAAAGTTCGAATACCAAAGCCAGTTACGCTCGCGACAACGAACTCCTACTCAAATTAATCCTAGTGATGAACGATATTAAGTTATGACACAATTCTCACTCAAATTTTTGATTTGCCTTTTGCTATTATTGACCAACAGCTTCGTCTATGGCGCAACGCTGAGCAGTCGAGTTGATCGCAATCCAATTAAGATAAATCAAACGCTGACGCTCACTGTACAGCTCGATGAACAAGTGAATTCATCTAACTTAGATTTAACCGAACTGGCAAAAGATTTTGAAATACTCGCCATGGTGCCAGGCTCTAATAACAGCGTGTCGATCATCAATGGTCAGACCACGCGCCTATCTACGACGACATGGAGAATTACTCTTGTAGCCAAACGCGAGGGTGCATTAACGATCCCAGCGTTTACTGTGAATGGCGTTAGCAGTGCACCAATCAGCGTACAAGTTAACAACCTGAGTGCAGCTGAGTTAGCCGAACGTCAAGCCATTGAGGTAACACTTACAATTGATGACACTGATAACTTAAACATCAGGCCAGGCGAACAAATCATTATCAATGTCGAGTTATCTGCGGCGACTAATGTGCGCAATTTACGCGCTGAGGAACTTATTATTGCCGGCGCGGACGTTGAACCTTTAGAGCAGCAAAGTGGACAACGTCAAGAAAACGGCATTATACGAGAGATAATAATATTGAGTTATGCAATCTTCCCTACTAGCGCCGGCCAAATAGACGTGCCAGCACAAACCTTTACCGGCACGATTGGTGGTCGCAGTAGCTTTTTCGATTCGTTTAATTCTGGTGGGCAGCAAGTTGGTAGCAGAACCGTTGCGCAAACGATTAATGTTGATGAGCGCCCAGACAACAACGGTAATGTTTGGTTCCCTGCCAACGATGTCAG
>JALZWI010000034.1 GCA_023299895.1 Arenicella sp.
TTTAATTCAAATGATGGTGAGTACCTGCCTATTTTTCGTGCGCCACCGGTATACCCTAGGCGTGCTGCTGAACGTGGTTTGTGTGGTTGGGTTGATTTGATGTATACAGTCACAGCAAGTGGTGGTACTGCAAACCCGCGAGTTACAGCAAGTTCGTCATCAATTTTTGAAAGCGCGGCTGAAAAAGCGGCACTTAAATATAAGTATAAACCACGTCAGGTAGCGGGTAAGGCTGTCGCTGTGGACGGTGTAGAACTTCGTATTAGGTTTGATTTGGAAGGTGGTTGCTAGAGTGTTGTTAACAATAGCGCTAATTTTAGTAGATGTGACTTTTCCTTTTTTTTAAGTGAGGTAAAATATTATGAGACAAATTATACGTAAATCATTAGGTTTTTCTGTCGGCATTTCGACGATAGTCTTGCTGCTGTCTTTAGTGATGACTCAAGTCGCCCAAGCGCAAATGGGTGGCATGGGGGCACCTGAAGAAAGGCAAACGACACGTGTTCAATCTATACCTCAAGCACTCGTAAGTGACTTTGAAAAAGTTAATGAAGCATTTGAGGCTGATAATTATGCTGAAGCGGAAAGAATCCTTACTAAATTACGAGCTAATGAGGGTCTAAATAATATCTCAAAGGCATATATCAATAATTATTCCGGTAATATTAAATTTAGTCGTGATGATTTACCTGGTGCATTAAATCACTTTAAAGCAATATTGGCTGAGCCTGAAGGAGTGCCAGAGGGATTTTATAACCAAATCGTCTATGTGGTTGCTCAAGTATACTTCTCGCAAGAAAATTTTGGTGAAGCACTTAATTACGCTCAGCGTTGGTTTAAAACTCAGGAAGATCCGTCGGCCGATGCTTATATGTTAGTGGGACAAGCTCAGTTCATGTTGAAGCAGTACGACGCTGCTTTACCTAATGTGCAAGGCGGTATTCAGAAATATGTTGATTTGGGCCAGACACCTAAAGAAGGGTGGTTAAACTTGCTAAGTAGTATTTATCGTAATAAAGAAGACTACAATAAGATGCTGCCTGTCGTAAAACAGTTGGTTATTCATTACCCTAAAAAGGATTACTTGCTAACTATGGCTGGTGTTTATAATGAGTTGAATGACCAGCCTAAAATGACAGCAATGTATCAAGCAATGTATGACCAAAATCTGTTAACTCCAGGTCAAGTGATCACACTCGCGCAGCTTCACATGGTAGAAGATAACCCATATAAAACTGCAGTCATAATGGAAAAAGCATTGAATGATGGTACTGCGGAGAAAGAGCAAAAAAACTATCGTATTTATGCTCAGGCATTATACCTTGCACGTGAATACGAAAAAGCACTCGGGCCACTAGAGCAAGCTGCTCGATTGTCACCTGACGGTAAGCTCTATAATCAGTTAGGACAATCTTATCTTGCGCTAAACAGATGGGCAGAAGCCGATGATGCTCTTGCCAAAGCCCTTAACAAAGGTAAGTTAACTAATCCTGGGCAAGTTTTAATTAGTCAAGGTTTGGCTCGCTTTGAACAAAAAAAATATGAGAGCGCTAAAACATCTTTTAATCGCGCGTTACAGTACAGCAAGGTTGCATCAGATGCGTCTAACTGGATTAAGTATGTCGATAATGAAGTTTTTCGTCTTAAAGAATTATCTAAACCTGTTGAAGCAATTAATACAGAAGTTAAAGTTTAGTTTAAATATTAGAATGATTAAAAACTGATTATTCAATAATCAGTTTAATAACGAGGTTAATTATGGTTAAAGCAGTATTTAGTCCGGTATTTCGAGCGAGCATATTGAGTGTTGCTACGTTGATGCTTATGCCGACTACCGTTCTGGCTGACACAAGCGATGATATTGTTAGTACTAATATCAACCGGTCTAAAGCTGGCGCGGCATCACAGCTAAGAATTGATAATCTCTCTGAAGAAACCGATAAAATAATAACTCAATATCACCAGCAGCGAAAAGTTGTTGACGGTTTGAAATTATATAATGATCGATTAAGTCAAACGGTTGAGGCGCAAGAGGTCGCAAAGAGTGAGCTCGCCCTATCAATAGAGGAGGCTTCGTTAATTGAGCGACAAATCGTGCCATTAATGCTTCGCATGATTAGTGGCCTTGAAGTATTTGTGGCGGCTGATATTCCATTCAAATTACAAGAACGTTCCGAACGACTTGAACGTATAAAAGGTTATTTAACCAATGCAAATATAACTGCAGCGGAAAGATTTAGACAGGTGTTAGACGCCTATACTATTGAAAATGATTACGGGACCAGCCTTGCTGTCTATACCGACACATTAAACCTAGGTGGTAATGATTTAACCGTTAATATTTTACAAGTCGGGCGGGCGGGCCTTTATTACCAAACATTTGACGGAGAAGTATCTGGTTATTGGAGCAAAGCTGATAATACTTGGGTAGAACTTGATTCATCTCATAACCCAGGTATTACTAAATCCATTCGTATTGTTGAGGGTAAAGAGACAACTGACTTAATGGAATTACCAATTATCGCCCCAGAGGTACTTTAAGATGAGTTTTATAAGTAACAAAAATACTTTTAAACTAGCATTGATCTGCTCTTCTGTATTCTTGAGCGTATTGTTATCGAGCCAGATGGCTAATGCGCAAGCACTTGATATCAACCGTATATTATCAGCAACAAATTCAGCGGCGGCTAAAGATCGTACTGAAAACGCTGCACGTGAGGGCAGATTTACTCAAGAGCGAACTAAGCAGAATGGTCGACTGTCTAGTATGCGCAATGAACGTGTCCGTCAAGAACGAATCAGTGACGAATTAGATGCGAAATTTAGTGCTAACGACGAGCAGATTGCTCAACTGACGGATGAGTTAAAAAAAGAATTGGGCGACCTACAAGAACTGTTTGGTGTTATCCAGCAAACAGCGAGCGAATCACAGGAAAATTACAAAACTTCTTTGATAAGTTCACAATATCGCGATCGTTCTGAAAACTTGCGCCAAATGGTTGAGAAAATGGCTAGCCAGACCCAACTCGTTTCTATCAACGAGATAGAAGGGTTATGGTTTCAATTACAAAACGAGTTGAACGAGCAAGGCAAAGTCGTTAAATATTATGCGCCAGTAACATATTTGACTGGTCAAGAACAAAACGCTGATGGAGAACTTGTTAATACCTTTGCTACCGACGAACGTCAAGTTACGCGTGTTGGCGTATTTAATGCGGTTGTAGGTAATGATATAGCAACCTATGATAATGCAAGAGGCCTTGTACTACTAGATCGTCAAATGGACACTAACTTCACTGGACCTTCGAATGATTTACAAGAATCTACAAGTGGAGTCACCTCATTTTTGATTGATCCAACTCGCGGTAATTTATTATCGGCATTGGTAACTAAACCTTCGATTCCTGAGAAAATGAAAGAAGGTAAAGTGGTTGGTTATGTGATTATTGGTTTAGGCTTAATTGCATTGTTGGTAGCTCTGTGGCGAATATTAGTATTGACTGGTGTTGAATCAAAAGTTAAGAAACAAGCAAAAGATTTGAAACGGCCATCACTACGTAATCCATTAGGGCGCGTATTAAAAGTCTATCAAGATAATCCAGATACAGACCCTGAGTCGATGGAACTTAAACTCTCTGAAGCGATCCTTAAAGAATCGCCAAAACTTAATAGCTGGGTGATGTTTATTAAGATTATTGCGGTTGTAGCGCCATTGTTAGGGCTTCTGGGTACGGTAACCGGAATGATTCAAACTTTTCAGGCAATTACTTTGTTTGGTGCGGGTGATCCGCAAATGATGGCCGGTGGTATTTCACAAGCCTTAGTTACGACAGTTTTAGGTTTGGTCGTTGCCATTCCTACAGTTTTCTTGCACTGGTTAGCGTCAAGCAGAGCTAAGCGAGTTGAAGATCTGCTCGAAGAACATGCCGCTGGCTTGATTGCTGAGCAGTATCAAAATCACGCTTAATTAGAGGATAAAAATGAAACGATTAGGCAAATCAAAAAGCGAAGAAGAAACCGATATTGATATCACTCCGATGTTGGATGTGGTCTTTATTATGTTGATTTTCTTTATTGTTACCGCTAGCTTTGTGAAGGAATCAGGCTTAGATATTAATAAGCCGCCTGCTTCTAATGAGCCACCAGATGCCAATGCACCTAAACCTATCGTGGTCGAAGTTAACGATTTGGATGAAATTCATATTCAAGATCGTTTGATGAGTCTTGGCTCAGTTAAACCTACGATCGTGCGGTTAAAAGCTGAAAGCCCTGAATCTTCAGTGATTGTGAAGGTCGACAAAAAGGCGAAAACTAAATTCATTATTCAAGCAATTGATGGGATCCGAGCGGCCAATGTCTTACAACCGACAATATCAATGAATGCTGACTAAGTTTTTTAATAAAGTTTAAAATATTATCGTAGTCTTAAGACAAAATTGACTCCGAAAAGGTATGCTTAAGCATGCCTTTTTTTATGTTCAGGGCTGTATAACTAACACTCAGGGCTATTTAAAGCTCAAATTTTTTCACGCTAACGAGGGTGACTTCTAAATATGATAAATATTGCGATTAATGGGTTTGGCCGCATTGGCCGAAATGTAGTACGTGCCATTTATGAAAATGGTTATCAAAACACAGTGAATGTTGTGGCAATAAATGACTTAGCTCCAACTGAAAGTAATGCACATTTACTTCAATACGATACGACTCATGGGCGTTTTAATGCAAAAGTGGCCCACACCGAGGACTCGATAAGGATTAATGATGACGTGATACCTGCATTTATGCAGCGCGACCCAGCAAAACTTCCTTGGTCAGATTTAGCTGTAGATATTGTATTCGAATGCACTGGTTTTTTTCGTGAACGTGATAAGGCACAATTTCACATTGATGCTGGAGCAAAAAAAGTTTTAGTGTCAGCACCAGGTAAAAAACTCGACAAGACAATCGTTTACGGAGTTAATGATTCGACCTTAAATGACGGTGACATATTTGTATCAAATGCATCCTGTACAACAAATTGCTTAGCCCATGTTGCTAAAGCTATGCACGACGCAGTTGGTATTGAGCAAGGTTTAGCTAATACTATTCATGCCTACACTAATACGCAAAACCTATTAGATTCGTACCATAAGGATAAGCGTAGAATGCGCGCAGCCAATTATTCTATGGTCCCAACAACAACGGGATCGGCGAAGGCTATTGGTATGGTAATCCCTGAGTTGGATGGTAAGTTGGACGCGGTCTCAGTAAGAGTTCCGACTATTAACGTTTCATTGTTAGACTTCACCTTCACACCATCAAAAAGAACTAATCTAGACGATGTAAATGCTATCTTTACGGAGTATCAGAAAGGCAGAGAAAATGTATTTTCTATCAACAAACAACCCTTAGTATCGATTGATTTTAATCATCATGCTGCCTCATGCATCATTGATATTGAGCAAACCAGAGTTAATGGAAATTTGATTAAGCTATTGGCTTGGTATGACAATGAGTGGGCTTTTTCAAATCGTATGCTAGATACTGCGCTGGCGATGACAAACAATTAAACAAAGAGTTATTATATGACTAAACCATCGTTGAATACTGAGTTACGTTCTACCTTGGAGAAATTGGCTGCATCAGATCGCTCGCAAGGTATAACTAGCCTTTTTTCTGGCGATGATTCAAGGGCACAGAAATTTAGTTTTAATCTAGATGGCGTATTTCTAGATTTTAGCAAATCGCATATCAGCGATGAATTGTTAAATGTTTATCAAAAGGTAGCAGAGCAGTGTTCATTAAGCGAAAAACGTCATGCTTTATTTTCTGGGGAGCCTATTAATAACACGGAAGATAGAGCAGTTTTACACCCTTTATTACGTGATACAAATAATCAAGGCATTGCGACTGTGACGCCACAACTGTTACAACAAGCGAGCGATGCTAAGCAACAATTAATCGATCAATGTCGTTCAATTCAAGAATTACTAGTACTGCGAACTACTGCAGTGACCGATATCATTCATGTTGGTATCGGTGGTTCATCGCTAGGACCGCAGCTATTGTTTGAAGCGATTGCTGCCCAAGGCAGCGACATTAGTATTCACTTTGTCGGTAATATCGATGCGCATAAATTATTACAGGTGTTTTCTCGTTGCGACCCAAATACGACCATTGTCATCGGGGTGTCAAAAACATTTTCCACTTCCGAAACGTTACAAAACATTCGGACTATTGCTACTTGGTATGAAAACAATAATGTTGACGATTATTGGCAGTATTTCTATGCGGTGACAGCAGACTACGGTAATGCGAGTGAATTTGGAATACGAACAGATAATATCGTCACCTTCCCTGAATGGGTAGGTGGGCGATATTCAGTGTGGTCATCGGTGTCATTGTCGGCTGTATTAGTGATGGGGCTAGATCAGTTCGAAGAGTTTTTGTCTGGTGCTGCACAGCTTGATCAGCATTTCTATCAGACCGATACAAAACAAAATATTTGCTTTATCGCTGCAGTGTTAGATCACTACTATTCTAATTTTATGCACGCAGGGTCTAGAGCTGTTTTTGCATATGATTCGCGTCTAGAGAGCCTAGTAAGTTATTTACAGCAACTTGAAACAGAGAGTAACGGCAAAGATCGTCAGAAAGGCGGTGACCCGGTTGATCAAAAGACTTCTCCCGTTGTTTGGGGCGGTGTTGGCACGGATGTACAACACTCGGTCTTTCAGATGCTACATCAAGGTACGTCCTTGATACCAAGCGAGTTCATTGTTATTAAGGATCCAGACCATGATTTCCCAGAACATCATGCTGAATTATTGGCAAATGCAGTTGCACAAACAGCCGCGTTGTTGACAGGACAGAGTTTAGCTAAGGTAGAAGAAATTCATAAATCTGGAGAATTGTCTGATGAGACACTTAAAGCCAAAATATTTTCGGGTGAGCGACCATCAACAACGATCGTGCTTGAACGCTTATCGCCTCGTATGTTGGGTATCTTACTGGCCTTTTATGAGCATCGAGTATTTTGCTCTGGGGTACTGAATAATGTTAACTCTTATGATCAAATGGGCGTTGAACTTGGTAAGCGTTTAGCTAAACAAGTTAAGCCGTTGTTGGCGGCTAATCGTGATGATAAAAAAAATGATGGCGCGGGCAGTGAACTAGACTCATCTACCCGACAGTTGATTGACTTACTGAGAAATCGTTAAATAATGACTTAAAATGTTTTGCCTCATTTTAAGTCATTATTGAGATCGGCCTGATTTTTTGATGTATTGATCAAAAAACTTATGTGCTTACTCTAATCTGAATTGTAGTTTGGTAGCGTCAACAACACTCTCTACTGGTAGCTTAGTCTGATCATTCATCGCTGGCGAGAAACGCCATTTTTTAACAGCATTAAGAGCGGCTGTATCGAATACATCTTCCGGTTCTGATTC
>JALZWI010000035.1 GCA_023299895.1 Arenicella sp.
ATCGAATCTAACGATTTTTATATCGTATGCGTTGACTGTAAGTCCGGTAAGACGCTCATATATCTCACGATGATTAGGACTTCTGGCTAACTTGCAAATTAAAAATAGATATTTAAGTAATATATAGAAGGGGCACAGGCATTAATTAATACCCTATGCTGATTACTTGACGCGGCGCGGTTGGATTTTCTACCTGGTCAATAACGGCAATTGCAAAATCTTGTTGGGATATGCCGGTACCATGCCCCTCGATTTCTCGATCCCCGATTTTGTATGAACCAGTTCGTTGACCTGGGCCAATGGAGCCAGACGGTGCGAACAAAGTCCATTGCAAGTCTTCAGCCAATTCATAGAGGTCGATAATCAATAGGTGGGCATGGACACGGCCATATATGGCAGAGCCTTCTGAATAGCGATTTTGTGCTACGGCTTGCTCAAAGCCATTAGCGCCGTCGCTGTACAATGTTGCTTGATTGCCCACCTGTAGTACCGGTGGCGTATCTTTACCCAACACACCAGCAGCCTCGATATAGGTGGCTGCGCCATTGTAAGTGGCAGTTTCTTGAGCGGAATTATCAGCACCATTGCCTCTGAGCGACATAATAACAGCGTCAGCTCCGATGATTATTTTCAGTACGGAATCAAGGTTGATTACATCGCCTTTAACCGCAGTGAAATTGGGGTGGTCGACCGTTAAACGTTCAGGTGTGCGTGAGACTCCGACCACATTATGCCCTCGGTTTAATGCTTCCGTGACGATATCTGAACCAAAGTTACCACTTGCGCCATAAACGACTATGTCTTTTCCAAAAGCAGCTGTGGATGAGCCAAAAACAAAAATAGTGAGTATGATTGAAATAAACGAACTAGAATAGGATAGGCGTTGTCGATAAGACAGGAAATAGCTCATAAGTTTATTTTTTTATAATTACAGTTTATAAGGACCAACTCTAAGGCATAAATTGGTCTAATTTTTAAAAGTGAAAAATAATTTAATATAAACGTAGGCAGTTCGCTTAAAGCGTCATAGATGAAATTAAGCGACTTTTTAACTAAGAAATAACGCACGTTCTATATTCTCATGGACATCAAGACTATGGTATCTGGAGAGGTTTGATTTGTGACGTGATAATGATTTCCCATGTGAGTGCTTTTGCAGCTTCTCTGGGAGTTGATGTGGAAATTGCTGTGCCTAGTGATGTATCAGTTGGGACTCAAGGTAACGTTAAAAGAGTTGCCGCAATATATGACTGATTCTAACAGAGCCTGTGTCGGCAAAAATAGATTAGGAACAAACACTGGAAGATTCCCAAATGAGTATAGATATGCTCGAATACACTGGCTTTGATTACTTTGAAGAGCGTTTACCGTTAAACATTCAAGGTGTGTATCATATGTTATTAGAAAAAAGAGCGGCGAGTTGAGCGCAGATTTGCTCTCAAAATCATCACACAATATAACTAATAAAAAAGGCTCCAAAGTAGGAGCCTTTTTTATTTAAGCCATTATTAATTGACTCAATTATTTATATTCAGGGCCGTTGGCCTCAATTGAAATAAGAAGCTTCATTTCAGTGAAATGACCTCGTTCTTCGCCAAATACAATTCCGAAATCGGTGCGATCAATCATTGCTGAAGCGTCAGCTCCACAAGTTTCTCGTTCAAATCGAAAATTCTTTTGGCATTTGAATTTGTTGACGTCTAAATCAACGTCTTGGGTAACGCCATGCATAGTAAGTTGACCATCAACTTTGGTAGGCTTTCCATCAACAAAATCAACTAATGTTCCAGAGTAAGTAGCAATTGGAAATTTGGCGACATCGAGTATGTTTTCTCCTTTTGCAGATTTATTCATCGGTTCGTGACTAAAGTCGATTGTATCCATATCCATCTCGACCGTAACAGAACCAGCTTCAGCCTCTTTATCCAGAATTACTGTGCCGGTGCTTGAGCCAATTTTGCCACGCCAAACTGAGAGTCCAGCAAGGTGATCAGCTTCAAAGGCTGGGAAAGTGTGACTAGAATCAATTTCGTAGGTGACTGGTTCGGCAACAGCGTTGACAGAGGTTAAGCATAGAGCAACAAAAAGTGAAGCAGTGTTAAGTGTTTTTAAGAACATATTTTAAAGTCTCATCGGTTAAAAAAGTTAATTAATAAATCTATCGGTTTGCATACATGCATAGTTAAGGAGGGTGATTATGCTGCTGCGTATTAATGCTCTCGAGGCATTAGAATCAGTTTCATTTTTTATTATTTTTATCACATGAAAAGCGTCAAGTAAGAGTAATATATATAGACTAAGTTGCTTATATTGAGATAATAACGAATAAATAATATTATTCACTATAATATCGATTAAATGTTATTTATTTAAATAATGAACAAATTTCATAATTAAACCTATGCTGAAATCTGTAAATCTAAATTAACCTCGAATTAACTATAAAAATAAAATGAATAAATTTCTCTTTGTAATGCTCACTTATTTTGCTGGCATGGCTATTCAAAGCGCCTCTGCTCATCATTCTTTTTCAGCCACCTTTCGCATCAATGATAAAATTACGGTTGAAGGGGTTGTTACTAAATACAGTTTCAAAAACCCTCATGTTCTCGTTTACTTTGATGTAGAAAATGAGGACGGAACAACCACTGAATGGGTAAGTGAAGGAGCTTCTGCGACAAATATGCGTCGACGCGGTTGGGATAGCGATACATTTACCGGCGGTGAACGCGTTATAGTAACAGGTGACCGCACGCATGATGGCTCACCAATGACATCGCTTAATACAATTCAGGTTCTCGATGAAAACGGTCAAGTTGTTCGAGTAGAAAGTGAAAACGAAGAAGATGCCGTTGCTGCGGTAAATAACAACACTGAAAATGCTGCTGCTGGCGGTATGGGTGGTATGGGCGGTATGGGTGGCGCAAACGAACAAGATTTTGTTAAGGCTGCTCCGATGGATTTAACTCTAGAAAATGGTCAACCAAATTTGACTGGCGCTTGGACGCGTCAGGGCATGGGACTTGGTCGCCCACAAGCACCGACAGTCACCTACAATCAAACAGGTCAAAAGGCTCAGGCACTATTTACTGAAGTCATCGATCCACAAGTATTTTGTGATGATCCTGGTTTGGTTCGACAGGCTGGTATGACTCCCCATGCCGTTCGAATTACTCAGTTTGATGACCGCGTTGAGTTTGCTTGGGAAGAATTTGGTGGCAAACGAGTGGTCTATTTTGATGATCGTGATGCAAAAGGTTATAAGACTGCCTTAGGTGATGGTATCGCACGCTATGATGGCGATACGTTAATAATTGAAACAACAAATTTATTATCTAACCCAGGAACACCTGGCGGACATATTTTAAGTGATAAAGCAGTTCTAACAGAAG
>JALZWI010000036.1 GCA_023299895.1 Arenicella sp.
TGTCTTAATCACTGAATTATTAAACAGCGATGTTTTGTCCACAATAGCCTCAATAGCGCTGTTTAATAATTCAGTGATTAAGACAATAAATACACATAAAATAAGCAGAGCAATCTCAGCAGGAGAGCCACCAACAAAAAAAGCGCTTGGTATCAGTATACAAGCGAGAAACACTTCTTGTCGAAAAGCAGACTCATTTATCCAACTGTGTTTAATGCCCTTGAGTGAATAGCCGGTAGCGTCGATGATACGCTCAAAGCCCTCTTTACCTGGTTTCATTAGTTTTGATTTTTTTATAATACTGGCTTGTCAAATTGTAATGCTTTGTTGTAATTTAGCAATAAGGTGACTCCAAATAACTTGACCCGATAATATTATGCAGGCAATTGAGACAAAAGGTAAACTCAGATGAAGTTATTTTCAATGAGAGCTATTACCGTATTAATATTTTTGTTGTTGTTTATTCGGCTTGCTTTCGCTCAGTTTACGCCTGCATGGCTGCCTCCTGTAATTAATTTACTGCTGAGTGACTCACAAGTAGATGAAACAAGACTTGATATGGTATTGGGTGCTTATATCGATCCCTCATCCAAGCATATTTTTGTTGCTGCGCATCGAGGTGGTAAAGAATTTGATGCTCAGGAGATGATACCTGGGAACTCAATTGCCAATATTTCGAATGCGATTAGTAAGGGGTTTGATATCTATGAGTCGGATATAGAAATTCTAAGGAATGGAACTGAAGACAAATCTGACGACGTGTTAGTGGTGTTTCATGATCCTGATTTTAACAACCTGACTAACTCTACTGTAGAAAATGACCTCCTTATTAATGCAAGTCTTGACTATGCCAAGTCATTATTTTTAACTTATGACAATGATGAAATTTCTAATGAGCGTATTTCAACATTGGAAGAGTTTTTGGCTGCAGCGAAAGGTGAAATAATGCTTAAATTTGACCCAAAATTTTTTGACAGAGAGTCACTTAACAAGATTTACGATGCAGTTACTTCTGCAGGTATGATTGACCAGGTCTTATTGAGATTAGGCGGGACTGCGTTGGAGAGGGCGAAAAATGATGGTTATGATACGCGTATGATTATGCGTATATATAACTCCACACCGTTGTTAGTTGATATTCAAGAATTAGTGGATAACTACCCTGACGTGAGAGCAATTAGTATCCCCAGTGGTGCGGATAGTGCCGTACTTCAAGCGGCAAATGCGGCCGGTTTAGTAGTTGAAATACATGAGCTAAGCGGTTTTACAGACCTGGATAGGGAAGAGGCTATTCATGCTGGAGTCCGTCAGTTTCACTCATTTTCACCAACGCCATTGTTGATTTATCTCAGGCTAAATGGACACAGAAAATTCTAACTATACAGTTAACTACAATAGCCAAAAAATAAACTGAAGTGCTAACCAGACAAGCCCTGCTAACGCGAGAACCAAGATAGTATTCACCGTGTATTTGAGAGCCTTATAGGCAGGCAAATTGGTTTGTTTAAGGTTTTTACTTTTCTCCAATAAAGGCACCATGCCGGCGAAGATTTTATTGGCAAATCCACGTTGGTCTTCGTCTGTGTTTGGCACTACCGTGGCACGCATAAGCATTTTATAGGGCCAGTTCAATATATGACCAAACCAAGACATCGGGCGGTCGATATCACACATCAAAATCAGCCGAGGCTTATCCGCATCATTATGCGCAAAATGCAAAAAAGTCACATCAAACAGCAGTGGTTCGCCATCGCGCCATGAATACGTTTGGTCATCGATGTTTATATAGCACGCATCATCATTGGGTGTATCTAAACCAAGGTGGTAGCGTAATGAACATGCTACCGGGTCTAGGTGCCGTGTCAGCTGACCTTCTGGCGGCAACACCGAAAACATTGCGCCATTGACACTGGGTATCTTACTCAGAATTTCAACAGTTTTAGGGCAGGTACGTTTAGCTGACTGATGAGTGTATCCATACCAATTGACATAAAACTTAGTCCAGCCATATTTGTAGAATGTACGAAAACCAATATCATAATAAGAAGCCGCATTTGGATCAGTAATAGTGTCGAACCCGCCATCGGCTTTAAGCGCCATCGCTTCATCGCGGATTACTTCCCAATTTTCTTGTATTTCTTGAAGCTCAGGGAACTTCTCCATGTCCATAATGGGTGGACGCGCTTGAGGCTTGGTGAACAAATACAGTAAGCAATTAAACGGCGTGAACATCGGCCAGCCCTTGCGTAAGTATTCATTGAAACTCGCGTACCTAGCACTGCCTCTATAAGCAAACACATAAGCCATTGAGCCAGCGCAAAACAGCACAAGGCCAATCATTATTAAATTATTCATTTAGTCTGCGCATGTATTGTTTATAGTTAGTTGGGCGTACATATACTATCCTGCAATATAACTTAATTACGCAGTTTTCACATGCAACAAGGCAAATACTTTCTGCGAATCTAAGATTGATATTATATTATATAATAATTTGATAATATTTTTTATTGGAGCTATTTATGCAGGAACCTCTTATTTTTTATACCAACCCAATGTCGCGTGGGCAAATTATTCGTTGGATGTTGGAGGAAACAGGCATTGAATATCAACAGCAAATAGTTGCTTATGGTGAACAAATCAAAGGCCCTGATTATTTAGCAATCAATCCTATGGGCAAAGTCCCTGCGATAAAACATGGCGATAAAGTTGTAACCGAATGTGCAGCAATTTGTACTTATCTGGCGGCCGCCTTTCCAGCAGCCAATTTAGCTCCAAAACCAGAGCAGTTAGCCGATTATTATCGTTGGATATTTTTTGCAGCTGGCCCATTAGAAAGCTCAATTATTAATAATTCGATGGGCTTCAACGTTGATCCTGATCAAGAGCGAACGATCGGTTACGGTTCCTACGAGACGACTATTCGTACCTTAGATCAATGGTTTGAAAATAATGATTACGTCTGTGGCGATACTTTTACCGCGGCTGATATCTATGTCGGTGCGCAAATTGATTGGGGCCTGATGTTTAAAACAGTCACGGAAACCGATAATTTCAATGCCTACGCTGAACGACTAAGGATACGACCCGCGTATATTAGTGCTAAAAAAATTGACACCGAACTAATTGCCGCAATGCAGAAAAGTTAATACGCTTAGACATTAGAGCTTCTGGATTATAGTTATAGCGAATTTATTTACGTGCGCTGATTTTTTTAGCACTTACTTTTTTGGCTACCGATTTTTTAGCAATCACTTTCTTTTTGACCGGTTTTTTTGAGAGTGATGCTGATTTATTTTTAGTCGCTTTATTCTTTTTAACCGCAGTTTTGCTAGTTGCCTTCTTGCTAGCCTTGTTAGCTACTTTGTTTGTTTGTTTGGCTTGTGTCTCTTTTTTAGCTGCAAAGTCTTCTGCAATTTCGCTGAGTTCTTCAAAGCTAGCGCGAATGCATTCAATAAAAAACTCAATATCAGGCAGGGTGCGCCGACATGAGGTGATATTGAATGACATGACGCCATTGTAGCTTGCGACTGCGATAAACAGGCCCATGCGATCAGCCAAAGGCCCGAGTCCAATAGTTTGAATCATTTTAGCACCGTTCATATAAACAGGCCTTGAAGGTCCAGGAACATTTGAAATACAGACATTAGTCGCGCGACTGGCAAGTTCGGATGACATCACCAACCTAGCCGCTAATAATTGTGTACTGGCCGGAATATGTTTTGAGACATCGGTCATTAAGCGAGCAGAGGTGCCAGATCTGGCTGCTTTATGGCTTTTGGTCTCGGTATAGATGGCTTGCAATCGTTCAAATGGATCTTCAACATTAGTATGCAAAGTAGGTGACATTGTGCTGATATTATTACCTAACACCTCTTTATTTTTTTGATCTTTTTTACGTCTACGCACATTAACTGGAACAAAGGCTCGCAGTGATTGAGCAGGCAATTCCTTATGTTTAATTAAATAGCGGCGCAGCGCACCACTGCAGATTGTCAGCACAACATCATTAATTGTACAGCCTTCGATCATCGCTTTTATTGGTTTAAGTTGATTGAGCGAAAAACTCGTCGCATCAAACATTCGATGTGGTGAAGTTTCTAAATTAAAGCGAGTATTGGGGACGGTACGCTTGGCTTCTTTTTTTGATTCGGATATTTGTTGATTGACCGAACGAACAATCGATGGCGCGGAGCGCATTAATGTGTCAGCGACCTTCATTGGTGAACGAACGGTATTAATAGCACCGCGCAAGGCCATCTGAACTGGTGTAGGACGCTCATAGCGTTTGGTGCTAATTGGTTGATCTTGCTTCATTGCAGGCGTACCAAGCGCATCAATATCGGTCAGGCCACCAAGAAAATTAACAATGGCCATGCCATCAGCGGCGGCATGATGTATCTTAGTTGCCAGAGCATAAGAACCAGGCGGTACTCCTTCTATGTTGTCGAGTCCCTCAATAACATACATTTCCCAAGGTGGGCGCTGCATGTCCAAAGGGCGTGAATGAAAACGCGCTAGGTGTATACAAAGTTGACGCCAATCCGCTGGGTGAGGCAGGCGACTGTGACTGATATGTGATTCAATATCAAAGTGCTCATCTTCAATCCAGTATGGATAATCCAACTCTAACGGCACATGATAAATGCGTCGTTTATAAATTGGCGAAGTATGCACTCGACTGCGCACATGTTCGATAATGTCTTTGAATCGAACTTTGCCATTAGGTGCTGTCGAAGGGTCGAGTATCGAAACCTGGGTTACTTGCGAGAAACTTTTATTAGTTTCCATATAAAGGAATTGTGCATCTTGAGGTGATAATTGCTGCATAATATTTCTCGAAGAAAGGCGTTATTAAATTCAACCAATATAGGCTTAATTGCCTTTATGTTACTCTAATTAGAGTCATGTTCAAACATTAGCTATAAAATTGCTTAATTGTAAAGCGAGGACAGTTGTAAAGTAAGCGAGTTACGGTAGTATTGATTAACGGAATCGTATGTTAATAGATAAACGTATTTATGCAGCTCTACGAAAAAAACATTAAAGAAGTTGTTGAGTCCAAAAAAGGGCCAGAGATTGGTGCTTTCTTTGATTTCGATGGTACGGTTATTTACGGTTACTCAGCGGTAAAGTATTTGCGTGAACAAATCCGCAGGGGCGATATTAAGCCTCAGCACTTTCCTAAACTTGTACAAACCATGGCTTTATATGGTCTGGGTGAAATTGACTTCGCTGGTTTGATGGCTGCAACTGGTGAAGTGATGCGTGGGCATACTGAGCAGGAGTACATAGAATTTGGTGAAGCTTTATATAAAAAGCATTTAGCCAAATTGATTTATCCAGAATCTCGCGCCTTAATCGAAGCCCATCTAAAACAAGGCCATACTGTTGCACTTATTTCTGCTGCTACGCCCTATCAAGTAACCGCGGCCGCTAGGGAATTGGATATTGAGCATGTTATGTGTACCCAACTTGAAGTGACTGATGGTAAATTTACCGGTGCACTAATTGAACCAGCCTGTTATGGCATGGGCAAGGTTGCCGCTGCGCAAGAGCTGACTAAGAAATTTAATATTGATCCCACTCAAAGTTTCTTTTATTCAGACAGTGATGAAGATATCGATTTATTGGAGTGGGTGGGCAAACCTCGGCCACTTAACCCTAATTCTCGCCTGCGTCGGATTGCTCGGGGCAGAGGCTGGTCAGTACAAGATTTTAGTAGCCGTGGTCGAGTAGGTATTAAAGACTATGTCCGTACTTTTGCCACGCAAAGTAGTTTGATAACGTCTTTTTTGGCCGGCCTACCAATTTCTTTAATTTCTGGTTCTGAACAAAAAGG
>JALZWI010000037.1 GCA_023299895.1 Arenicella sp.
CAAAATGGTATGGACTACTTTGACTTGCACCACACGCCTGACGATACCTTAGATAAAATCAGGCCTGATGAGTTGGCTCAGAATGTTGCGGCTTATGCGGTGACAATCTACTTAATTGCCGATTCTGACATAGACTTTAAGCGTAAGCCTTAGCCGCGAGTCAGCAGTACCGTCGCTCTTGATGGGAGATGAACTTGGTACCTGCCTCATTTAATTGACTCAGTGAGGCAGATACTCAGAAATAGATATAATTAGCGGTCTTGCCTGCTTTCTATTTCTGCTTTAGATAGGTTTTATACTCAAGCCAAACGTCGAAGCTGTCATAGAGGTTAGGGTTCTGTTCATGCAATTCACGCCATTCTTTGTATGCCGAGTAATTTGATTCTCTCACAGTACTATTTGTGTCTGTGGAAGCAACAACCTGTTTTAATACTTGTCGATCACTAGATGATACCTGCTTATCATTGTGGAGAATTTTTCCTAAGTTGAATTCACCGCTTTCCCCTGAAAATAGACCAGGACCAGGTGTTAAACCGTCGTCAGCGAATGCGTTGATATTGAGTGACAACGCGCTAATTGCCATAATAGGAATGATGAAGTACTTCGAATGTTGCATTTTATATTTCCTCTAATAATTAGGGTGGCTCAGCAGTGTAGGAACTGGGCCGTTGGTAAGGCGATTACTAGAGCAATCGCCTTACTTTCAAACGTGAATTAGCAATTAAAGTTTTACTAAACCACCAATGGCGAACGAATCAAAACTCGATTGCCCATCTGTGTCACCCGAAGTTGCTTGTGCCCAGAATTGAACGCCACCGACAGGCTTGAAGTTGTAAGCCAGTGTTGTACGTTCGTGATCAACGCCAGAGACTCCGTCAGCGCTTTGAGATCCGTATGAACCCCGACTAACACTGACAGCATGTTTGCCAAAGGTATAACCCAACTTAACGGCGGTTAAATCTCGTTCACCACCGACTAACTGATCAGCAACAATGCTTGTAGCAGTAACATTGAAACCTGAACTGTGTTTATAACCAAGTAGTGCTCCGACACCAGACTCAGCGCCAAAGAAGCCAGAGGTTTGAAAACCGTCAACGTTTTGTTGTATGTCTTCGTCGTTATCACCGTCGCCGTGATCAACGGTCCAAGCGTTAAAACGAATTCCGTTTTTTGCGCTGTACTTTACGGCAAGTTCTGAGCCATTGTCTTCATTTAACTGCGCATGAAATGTCGCACCGCCCCAAAGCTTAGGGGAGTCGTAGCGAATTCGCTCATTGAAAATTGACTGCGCTTGAACGAATGGAGTTTGACTTTGCCCACCTGGCCCTCTTCGTGTTGAGCCAAATCGAGCGCTCATGCCTAGGGGGTCAGAAAACCAGGTGCCGGATTGATCAACATCGGAAATTACCCATGTAATCGAGGGTCCTGTACCAAGTTTTAATGTGCCAAAATCTCCGGCTAAGCTGAATTCTTGAATTCGGTTTCGCGCGTTACTACCGTCTTGCAATATGTTTGAGACGCCTTCATTCAAGCCGATCTCAACGTTTGCGCCAATTTTAAATTCTCCCCACTCCTTGCTTCCCTTGATGCCTATTGTGGTCTCAGCAAACTCATGGCGTCCGAAATAAGTATCATCCGAAGTGTCGTCGGATATTACGTTGTAGGTTACTCTTCCGTATGCTGTTATTTCAGCGTGCGCAGAGCTCGCAGCAAGCAACGAAGTAGTTGCAACAACCAGCGTTAATAATTTTGTTTTCATTCTCATTCTCCTGATTAGTAAAATAGTAATTATTTAAAGATTTGTTAGAAAAAAATAAATGTGTTTGGGAAAAATACGATCAGCATCAAAATCAATATTTGAATTGCTATAAATGGCATTACCCCTCGGTAGATCGTCGACGTTCGAACAGAATCACCCGCGACCCCTTTTAAATAAAATAGTGAAAAACCAAAGGGTGGTGTTAAAAAGGACGTCTGCAAATTCATCGCAATCAAGATTGCAAACCACACCATGTTGATGCCCATCAACTCAGCTATTGGAGCTAACAGAGGTACCACGATGAAGGCAATTTCTATGAAGTCGATGAAAAACCCTAGGATTAGTATCGACAGCATAGCGATGAAGATAAAAGTCCATTTACTGCCCGGTATCGATAGAAAAAATTCTTCGATCAGGGCATCGCCGCCGCCATAGCTAAACACCATAGAGAAGGCAGTCGCACCTAACAGAACCGCGAAGACCATAGAGGTAACTTTCACCGTTTCTAAGGAAGAGTCCATCAAGCTTGAAAACGAGAAGGTGCCAAAAAAGACAGACAGCAATGCCGCGCCGACCGCTCCCAGAGCGGCTGATTCTGTGGGTGTAGCAATTCCCATAAAAATTGAGCCGAGTACGGCCACAATCAGCAACATGGTTGGAATAATATCTTTTAGAGCCTGCTTTAAAATCAACATCTTGTCGTCATTTACTACAATTGGCGGGCAGCGCTCGGGCTGCGTTTTTGCGACAAATAGAATGTATAAAGTGTAGGCGGTTACCAACATCAAACTAGGTATCACAGCGGCCTTGAAAAGATCGCCTACAGAGATGCCCATTACGTCGCCTAGAATTATTAGTACAATGGACGGCGGTACAATTTGACCTAGCGTTCCTGATGCACAGATAGTGCCAGTTGCTAAACGTGGGTCGTATTTGTGTTTCAGCATTACCGGTAGCGAAATAACACCCATCGCGACGACACTTGCGCCTACAACTCCGGTTGATGCCGCTAAAAATGTGCCCACTAAAATAGTTGAGATCGCTAAGCCGCCTGACATGCCGCCGAACAATTTACCCATGCTCTCGAGTAGCTGTTCAGCCAAGCCAGAGCGTTGCAGAATGACTCCCATAAGAATGAACATTGGGATCGCCATCATCACCGTGTTTTCCATGATCGACATAACTCGGTAGGGCATGAATGCAAACAGGTCTTGTCCTAGAAAGATGTAACCCACAATTAGTGAGACCCCTGCGAAGGTATACGCAACATAGTAACCAGAGAACAGTAAGAGCAGCGCCGCTACAAAAAGTAGAATGCCAATCATAAGGCCACTCCATGATCGTCAGAGTTGTTACGCAGCAAAGCTATTTTCTCAAGCAACCCGTGGATAAGACACAAGATTACAAAGGTTGACGCAATGGGTATAACAGATCGAATAACCCATCGATGAGGTAGGCCGCCAGGGTCTGCACTGCCTTCGCCCATTTGAAATGCATCAGCCGCATACCCATATCCGTAATAGACAATTAAAGCGGTGAACGGGATTGCAAAGATAAGGGTGCCGAAAATATCGATCCATGCTTGCGCATTTGGAGACAGGCGCTCATAGAAAATATCGACCCGCACATGACCACCTTGCTTTAAGGTATACCCAATGCCAAACATAAACATTGTTGCAAAGAGGTGCCATTCGAGCTCTTGCATGCCAATGCTGGCGTTGCTAAAGACATAGCGCATGACAACGTCATAGAACACATTGAGCACCATTAGTATCATCAATAATCCGCAAAGATATCCAATCATATCGATCAGCTTTCCCACTGCTAGCGTTAGACTTTTCATTTAACTCTTCTCCAATATTCTTAAAAAGTGGGGTGCGACTCCTACAGTCGCACCCCGAAACCCGATATAGACCTACCTACTCAGAGGAGATAGAAAGGTAAGCTTTGTCGGAGAAGTTGGTCCAAGCTCGAGCGTCCTTCATGTAGCTTGCTATCGATGATAGAATTTTGGCAGTGGTTGGGTCTTTCGCCGCTGATTCTTTTAATAACTCGTCGTTGGCTGAACGTAATGCCGTGATCACCGTCGGAGGAAAATTTCTAATTTCCACTTTGGGGTAGTCCTTTTGAATGCTGGCTAAGTTGATGGCACTTTCGTGAGTTGACTGAGAGTACATGTCGTAAGCACTTAAGCGCATCGCCGTTCTTAATATTTCCTGAAGGTCAGCTGGTAAGCTTTGGTACGCTTTTTCGTTAACCATAAACTGCAGTTCCGTTGCAGGCTCATGCCACCCCGTGTAGTAGAAGGGCGCAATTTTATGGAAACCCATTCGAAGATCCAACGAAGGGCCGACCCACTCGAGTGCGTCAATAGTGTTTCTTTCAAGCGCCGTATATAATTCTCCTGAGGGGATGTTGGTAGGCTTGGCACCGAGCTTAGCTAAGACTTCACCGGCAAAGCCAGGGATCCTCATTTTCAAGCCTTTTAAATCATCAACACTTTTGATCTCCTTGCGAAACCAGCCGCCCATTTGCACACCAGTATTACCGCCAGGGTAAGATCGAATGCCATAAGGCTTATAAACTTCTTCCATTAGCTCCATGCCGCCGCCATGATAAAACCAAGCGTTTTGCTCAGAAGCAGTCATGCCAAATGGTACGGTCGTGAAGAACATGGTGTTAAAATTTTTGCCCTTCCAGTAGTAAGAAGCAGAGTGCCCCATTTGGTATTGTCCTGATTTCACAAAGTCGAAAATACCCAGTGCCGATTTGTGTTTATTGGCCGAATCGACCTGTATGATCAAACGCCCATTGGACATTTTCTTAACCATTGAAGCTAAATTTTTAGTGGTGTCGCCAAACACTGGAAAGTTTGGCCCCCACGTTTCAGCTAAACGCCACCGATAAATTTTGTCCGCTGCGAATGATTGGCTGGTGACAAGTACCGTCGCAAGTACAATCGCGATCTTGGCAACGGATTTAGTCGTAAATGATGTCATGCTTCCTCCTAGGAAGTGGTGGGCAGGCAAGTCGCCTGTTGCAAATTAACTATTGAGGTTGCATTATCGATAAGGAATTTTGCACAAACATCGGCAATACTGCGCAAGAGCTCTAGGTATAACTACCTAAGTAAACTGCGTATGTTTAATGAGCCAAATTCCTCTATAGTGTTGGTATATAGGGGGAATATAATGATAAAACTGCCAATAAAGCTTCTGCTGCTAGCAACGGCTCCTGTAGTTATAGCCTTAGTGTTGACTTATTTATTCATAACAAATGAGTCAAAACGCCTTTCGGAACAGACACTTAGTACGCTCGAAACATTTCTAATGGAATCGAAGCGGCGCGAACTGCATAACTATTCACAGCTTGCCGACTCGGCCATTCATCACATTTACAAATCATCTGATTCAGACAACCATGTTGCGCAAAACCTGGTCGCGGACATCCTAGAAGAAATGTCTTATAACGGTGATGATGGTTATTTCTTTGTTTACGACGACAAAGGCACTAGTATTGCGCACGCCAAACAACCATTCAGAGTTGGTCAAAATTGGTGGGGGCTTGAAGATAAAAGCGGCGCCAAAATCATTCAAATACTGATTGAAAATGCAAAAAGCGGCGGTGATTACTATCAATATCCATGGGACAAACCATCGTTGAAAAGCCCAACTGAAAAGGTGAGTTATTCTTGGTACCTTCCGAAATGGAACTGGATGATCGGTACAGGTATCTACTTAGATGATATCGAGGCTCAGATCTCGTCAGTCCAAAATGACATCGACCGGCATATAAAGAATACTGAGAGAATCATTCTCGGCATCGCACTGACAACTGCGTTTACAATTTTCTTGATAGGCTTAATTATCGCTCTGAAAGAGAAAACTAAGAGTAATACGCAACTTAACCTTTTGAGCCAAAGAATTGTCAACCTTCAAGAGGAAGAGCGCCGACGCATATCACGCGAAATGCACGATGGCATTGTGCAGATATTAGTGTCGATAAAGTATTCTCTTGAAGCCACTCGCATGTATCTAAATAAAAATAGTGAAAAGCCGCCAGAACCGTTAGATCACGCGTCAACTAACCTGAATACTGCAATTCAAGAAATAAGGCGCATCTCACACGACTTACATCCGCGGATATTAGATGAGCTTGGCTTGGGCTTAGCATTAGATTCACTTACTAATGAATTCAGCAGTCGAACCGGTATTGAAGTCGACCTAGTGCGGCCAGCCGTTAAAAAAGTATTGCCGGATGATATTGCTACTACGCTGTATCGCGTTGTGCAGGAGTCTCTCACCAACATTGAGCGCCACTCTCAAGCGCGCTCGTGCAAAGTCAACTTGTATTTTACATCAACAGGCTTGGTATTGGAGGTAGTCGATGATGGCAAGGGTTTCGACGAAAACCATACGCGGCTATCAGAAGGTATCGGCATTCGTAATTTAACCGAACGGCTTGAATATCAAGGAGGCGAATTTGAGGTGATATCAACCGCGAAGGGCACAACCGTGATTGCCAAGATTTCAAATTCACTCTTTAAGGGGCACTCGGCACCAGATATAGATAAACCTGCAAACGCAGCGTGAGAGCATAGAAATATGAGTATAACTAAACGTAAAATTTCGATCTTAGTCGTCGACGATCACCCGATGGTGATAGGTGGCTTAACATCATGCTT
>JALZWI010000038.1 GCA_023299895.1 Arenicella sp.
ATTTAATCACAACTGACGAGATTAAGCAAAACAAGCGACTTCCAACCAACAAACAAACAAATAACCTTCAAAAAAAACACCACTATTAAAAAGGTTTGTCGAGTAAACATAACTTCTTTTTAAGCCATCAAGCGTTGAATATAAAACTCGCCTTAAATCGAATTCGCATCTCTCTTTGATAGATTAACGCCATAAGTATTAATTCTTAAATACTTCTTTTGAACTCTAAGGCAAATTCTAGCTGAAAAACTGTCAGCAATAAGTAATAATCCCTGTCTTTATAGCCAGACAATGTAAATTAATCTTCCTAATAGCGAGCTGTCCTATCAAAAGTTTACAAAACAAACGCGTTTTACTCGGTATTAGTGCCGGTATTGCTGCATACAAAACCCCAGATTTAGTCCGCAAACTCACGGAGCGCGGCGCACAAGTACAAGTGATCATGAGCAAAAACTCTGATCAATTTGTCGCTCCTCTTGCATTACAAGCAGTCTGCGGCCACGCGGTACACAGCTACGCAATGACAGCTGAAAGTGAAACTGGCATGGGCCATATTGATTTAGCTCGTTGGGCAGATATAGTATTAATCGCGCCCGCGACAGCTAATATTATCGCTCGCCTGTGCCAAGGCAATGCTGATGAACTATTAACCACGGTTTGCGTTGCCACCCAAGCTCCAATCGCCATAGCACCTGCAATGAATCAGCAAATGTGGCAGAACCAAGCCACTATTGACAATATTGCATTGCTAGCTAAACGCGATATTCATATCTTAGGACCAGACTCAGGTGATCAAGCCTGTGGTGAGGTAGGTTTAGGGCGCATGCTTGAACCTGTTGATATTGCCGAACGCCTTGGCGACACCTTCAAGACAACGACATTAACTGGTAAATCGGTAATGATTACTGCTGGCCCTACGTGGGAAGCGCTCGATCCAGTTCGCGGTATTACCAATCATAGCTCTGGGTTGATGGGCTATGCCCTCGCCCAAACCGCCATTGACGCAGGCGCTAAGGTAACGTTAGTTAGCGGTCCGACCCATATCAATAAACCTGACAGAGCACACATCATTGATGTTGTTTCAGCGCAAGATATGTACGATGCAGTGATGCAAAATATTGAAAAGCAAGATATTTTTATTGCTGTCGCAGCCGTTGCAGATTATCGACCTGTCGTAACTGATGATAAAAAAATCAAAAAAAATGCAGATGAGATGACAATTGAACTCGTCAAAAACAAAGACATTCTAGCGGAAGTTGCTGGCTTGGCTAACCCACCTTATTGTGTGGGCTTTGCGGCTGAAACAAATGACGTGATTGATTATGCCCGCAATAAGCTAAACAAGAAAAAGTTAGATTTAATTGCGGCCAATCATGTTGGCGGCACTGAAACAGGCTTTAAAACCACTCAAAATGCAATCACACTGATTAGCAAAAACGATGTTGTTGAATTGCCATTACAAAGCAAACATTCGTTAGCGCGCAGCTTGATCGACCAAATTAGTCGCCGCTATTCTAAATAATAAATTCTAAAATAACTTGTAACCATGAAACAATCTATTCAACTTAAGATACTCGACTCTCGTATTGGCAATGAGTTTGAAATACCTGATTATGCGACCGCTGGCTCTGCTGGTATAGACTTACGCGCTTGTGTTAATGAAGATACCGTCATTACACCAGGTCAAACGGTGTTGATTCCAACAGGCATGTCAATTTATGTACAAGACCCTACTCTGGCTGCCATTTTGTTACCGCGCTCTGGCTTGGGTCATAAACATGGCATTGTGTTAGGCAATCTTACTGGGTTGATTGATTCTGACTATCAAGGCCCATTAATGGTGTCATTATGGAATCGGGGAGATACGCAATTCACAGTGCAACCAGGGGATCGTATTGCACAAATGGTTATTGTTCCAATTGTCCAAGCCCAGTTTGAAATTGTTGATGAATTTGGCACCAGCGATCGAGCCGAAGGCGGCTTTGGTCATACTGGGGTAAAATAAGACATCAATAAATAGCCAAGTACTACTTAGCCTAATCAACAATATCGACAGATAATCTGGCATTTAAGTCATGTTTTGCTATACTTACACGGCTTGAGTTGGTGACGTTGATCTAATCGACACAATGAAGTCCGTATAGGTAGAAGCCAACTCGCTTTACCCTAAATTCAAGACCCATTATGATTTTCATAATGGAATAGTGTGTTCCGCTGCGTTCCAAGTGTGTGAAATGCAACAACTGAATACCCAAATAATAGAGAGCAATTATGTCAGATACCTTAAGCATAAAAGATAACCGCACCGGCAAAGAATACGAAGTTGATATTGTCGACGACAATATTAAAGCCTCAGATTTACGCCAAATCAAAGTGAATGATGCTGACTTTGGGATGATGAGCTATGACCCTGGCTATTTAAATACCGCATCATGCACAAGCCGAATTACTGACTTACATGGTGCAGAGGGAATTTTGCGCTATCGCGGCTACCCTATCGAACAATTAGCTGCCAAAAGCACCTTTTTAGACGTTGTTTATCTCTTGTTTAATGGCGAATTACCTAACTCTAAAGAATCCAGCGATTGGAGTAACCGCATTACTCATCACACCATGTTGCATGAGAAAACCAAACATTTGTTGGAAGGCTTCAACTATGACGCACATCCAATGGGTGTATTCATTTCAACAGTGGCCGCTTTATCAACCTATTATCCAGAAGCTAAAGATGTTGATGATAAAGAAAACCGTATGCTACAGGCAGTGCGCTTAATTGGTAAAACACCAACGATAGCCGCTTATGCTTATCGTAACAGTCGCGGCCTACCTACCATCTATCCCGATAATGAACTGAGTTATACTGGTAACTTCTTGAACATGATGTATCGCATGGTTGAGCCTCGTTATCAAACTGACCCTGTATTAGAGCGCGCCTTAGATGTGCTCTTTATATTGCATGCAGATCATGAACAAAACTGTTCTACCAGCGCGATGCGTAATATTGCAAGCTCTAAAGCAGATCCCTATGTATCTGTTGCCGGTGCTGCTGCTGCACTTTACGGCCCTTCTCATGGTGGCGCCAACGAAGCCGTATTACATATGTTGCGGGAAATTGGCAGCGTAGACAAAGTTGGTGATTACGTTAAACGCGTTAAAACCGGCGAAATGCGCTTGATGGGTTTTGGTCATCGGGTTTATAAAAATTATGACCCTCGTGCAAAAATTGTAAAAGAAACCGCTGATTCAGTATTTGAAGTAACTGGCCGCAACCCACTTATAGACGTTGCCATGGAGTTAGAACGCATCGCCTTAGAAGATGATTACTTTGTTAAACGTAATCTATATCCAAATGTGGATTTTTATTCAGGCTTGATCTATGAGGCGATGGGATTTCCGATGGAAGCCTTTACCGTCTTGTTCGCTATTCCGCGTACAGCTGGCTGGTTATCACAGTGGATGGAGTTAATTGAAGATCCTGAGTTCAGAATTACTCGACCACGCCAAAACTATCAAGGCTACGGTGAGCGTCATATTCCAGATGACTACAAAATATAATCATTAGTGGCATAAAAAAACGGCTTCGATAGCCGTTTTTTTATGCCTAAAGACTTATCTCAGCAAATACACAAATAGACACTAAATATTCCCAAGCTACTCACTTTTATAGTAATCATATTTGGAGAAATAATAAATTTAATTATTTTTACTCATATCTATACACAGCTTTGGATATCAAAACTTAAACACTGATACAATATAACTATATAAATAGACTAACCCCCTATAAATAAATTATGACTGATGCAGCTAACGATAATAGCAGCCTTTTAAATGGCCAAAATGTCACCTTTTTAGAAAGTATTTTTGAGCAGTATCAGGAAGATCCAAATTCTGTTGCCGCAGAGTGGCAGGCTTATTTCGCAAACCTGCCAACATCGGAATTAAGCAGTACTAGTGGAGATACCAAAACACTCGGACTCGACGCAGCAATGGCTACCAAGCAAAGCGGTGTTTCGCGCTTAATCAGCACCTATCGGGCGATGGGGCATAAACGAGCTAATATTGACCCAATCAGTGAAATGGAAGTGCAGGATGCGCCTGAGCTAGAGCTGGAGTACCATGGTTTAAGTGAAATTGATTTGGATATCGTATTTTCTACCGGCCCGCTAAGGGGACCTGATTCCGCAACATTAAGAGATATTGTTGCCCTTCTCAAATATTCCTACTGTGGTTCAATTGGTTATGAATACGGCCATATCTCGAGTGCGGAGCAACGACGTTGGATTCGAACACGCCTTGAACTCCCGCTTGGTCAAGATCCTTTTAATGCTAAACAAAAAAAACACATCTTAGCTCGTATTACTGCTGCCGAAGGAATGGAACGTTATTTACATAATCGTTATGTCGGCCAAAAACGCTTTTCTCTGGAAGGCGGTGAAAGTTTGATTCCTATGCTCGACCACATTATTCAAGATGGCGGCAAAAATGGCATCAAAGAATTCATTATAGGCATGGCCCATCGTGGGCGCTTAAATGTGCTCGTGAATACCCTTGGCAAATCACCTGAAAACATATTTTCAGAATTTGAAGGCAAACATGATATTAATGAGTTAGCACAAAGTGGTGATGTGAAATATCATCAAGGATTTTCCTCTGACATACAAACCGATGGCGGCAGAGTACACCTTTCTCTCGCCTTCAACCCATCTCATTTAGAAATTGTTAGCCCTGTAGTTGAAGGCTCGGTTCGAGCTCGTCAAGAGCGTCGTGATGATAATAATGGCGCTACTGTTTTACCTATTTCAATCCATGGTGATGCCGCTTTTGCGGGTCAAGGGGTCGTTATGGAAACTTTTCAGATGTCAGGTTGTCGTGGTTATCGAACTGGCGGCACTGTACATATTGTGATTAATAATCAAATCGGGTTTACCACCAGTAACCCGAAAGACTCTAGATCGACACCATACTGTACAGAAGTAGCCAAAATGGTTGGTGCGCCCATCTTCCACGTTAATGGTGATGATCCAGAGGCAGTCGTATTTGCGACGCAAATCGCGTTGGATTTTCGTAACAAATTTCATAAAAATGTCGTCATTGACTTAGTTTGTTATCGTCGTCATGGCCATAATGAGTCCGATGAACCAGCGGTAACACAGCCAATAATGTATAAAACCATTAAAGCGCTACCGACAAGCCGACGCGTCTACGCGCAAAAGCTCATCGATCAGGGTGTCATTACGGCCAAAGATGAAAAACAAATGATCGCTGATTATCGAGCATCACTGGAAGCGGGTGATCGAGTAGTGCCT
>JALZWI010000039.1 GCA_023299895.1 Arenicella sp.
CTTGGCTGGTTTTTTAGTTACTTTCTTAGCTGGTTTTTTAGTTACTTTCTTGGCTGGTTTTTTAGTTACTTTCTTAGCTGGTTTTTTAGTTACTTTCTTAGCTGGTTTTTTAGTTACTTTCTTGGCTACTTTTTTGGTTGCTTTCTTTGCCGTTTTAACTACCACTGCTTTTTTCTTAGCAACGGGCTTTGCTTTCGTTATTTTCTTCTTAGTAGTTTTAGTAGCCATGTTTTTTTCTCTTAGTATTTAAGTTATCCGTAGGTTAATTTGAGATAACTGTCATATATATTAAATAGTTTGTGTGTCGAATATAGATGAGACCGAAAAAATGTCAAGTAATCGCTGCGTTGCTTGTGGCGGTAATAACATAGCTGGGTATAATACCGCGGGTTAATAACAGCTCTGATTTAATTTTTTTGATGACTTAGAGCGAAAATAAAATTGAGAGTTGGTATGTCAGAATTTTTCTTTATGTATGGTTTGTTTATTGCAAAAGTCTTTACAGGCTTAATTGCATTAGTCTTTGTTGTTGCAATTATCGGTAGTGGCCGAAAAAAAGAACAGGGTTCAGAACTTAAAGTTACGAATCTAAATAAAAAATATATCGACCTGCAAAATAGTGTTATGCAGGCGGTGATGGATAAAAAAGATTTTAAACAGCTACATAAAAAAAAGGCAAAAGAAAAAAAGAAGAGCGATAAGCTTAATCAATCAAACAACTCCAGACCTAAGCTGTTTGTATTAGAGTTTGATGGTGATATTAAAGCGACAGAAGTAGCAACAATGCGTGATGAAGTAACGGCACTGTTAAGCGTAGCCGAACCGCAAGATGAAGTTTTAATGAAATTAGATAATTCCGGCGGCATTGTACATGAGCATGGTTTAGCAGCTTCACAGTTGCAGCGCATTAAAGATGCAAAACTTAATTTTACGGTGTCTGTTGATAAGGTAGCAGCCAGCGGCGGTTATATGATGGCATGTGTTGCTGATAAAATTGTTGCTGCACCGTTTGCAATTCTTGGTTCTATTGGTGTGTTAGCTCAATTACCTAATTTTAATCGCTTATTAGATAAGGCCGGTGTCGATTTTGAACAACATACAGCGGGTGAATATAAACGTACTGTAACCATGTTTGGTAAGAATACTGATAAAGAGCGTGAAAAATTAAAAATTGATTTACAAGAAACGCACACCTTATTTCGAAATTTCGTTGCTGATCATCGCCCTAAACTCGATATGGAGAAGGTAGCGACTGGTGAGCATTGGTACGGCACACAAGCATTAGAATTAAATTTGGTCGACGAAATAAAAACGAGTGATGAATTTTTAATTAATGCATTGGATAGTTATGATATTTATCAAATACAAATGGATCAGAAAAAAGGCTTTCAAGAGAAATTTTTAGGTGGTCTATTTGCAAGTTTTAGTCGTTTGCGCAGTGGCTTAGCTGGTGAGCAGAATGACTCTCGCTATTTGTAATCTCTCTTTAAAGCGGTGATTTAGTACTTAAGAATAAAGCTGTTTACTATTTGTGAGTCTAATTACTAACCTCCTCAGTTAGATTCACATTCTTTGCAGCAATATTAATATTGCTCGTCCATCTAGTTTGATCGAGCAATATTCGAGCGGCTTCCTCATGATGCACGGTATTCCAATGCTCATCTTCACCAGGCAGTGGGTTATCTTCGCGGGTTTCCATTGTCACGGAGTCCAAACTAAGTGATTGTCTATAAGTATTGAGTTGTGATAATACTTCTTCTTCACGCTTATCATTATCAGCTTTTCTTGCTATCAGGTTTAGTGTCAGTTCTTTAATGTTTTTATTTTTGGTAATTCGTTGTGAATTTTGCCGTAAATAAGCAAATGCCGGAGACTGTAATGAGCGTTCTGAGTGCATTTTATTGAGATCAGTTACTAAAGCTGCAGGGAACTGTTTAGACTCATAGTTTGCTGCTTCGGTTTGTGTCCAAGGCAAAGCATTGTCATAGGCGCGTTCACCGAACTCTTGGTCTTCAATGCCAGAGTTTAGGGTAACGTCAGGAGTGACGCCGTCATACTGAGTGCTACCACCATTGATGCGAAAAAATTTTGCTGTGGTAAGTTTTACCGTGCTTTCATGAGAAACATTATCACCATAGCGTAATGGCGCAACACGTTGCACTGTGCCTTTACCAAATGAACGTTCTCCAACAATGATCGCGCGACCATAATCTTGTAATGCTGCGGCAAAAATTTCTGATGCTGAGGCGCTGTAGCGGTCTACTAAAACAACCATTGGCCCATCATAAGCGACGCTACGATCTTCGTCCTTTAAAATCTGACGTTTGCTGTTGGATTGGATTACTTGTACCACAGGGCCTTGTGGTATGAATAAGCCAGTAAGGCTAATGGCTTCATTTAAGTAACCACCGCCATTGCCGCGCAAATCGATGATGAGGCCTTTTGAGTCGGTTTCTTTTATTTGTTCTAGCAGTTGGCGTACATCGTGGGTTGTAGCGGTGTATTTTGCGCCGCCATTTTGGGCAATCCCTGAATTTGAATAAAACGAGGGTATGCTGATCACAGAAAACAAATGCGAGTTATCACCTTCTGGAACTCTCACTTCGCTTAGTTTGGCTGCCTGGTCTTCAAGTTGAATAACATCGCGAACTAATTTAATGGTTTCAGGTGGCGTCCCTGGAGAACTGCCGTGTTTAATAACATCAAGCGAAACAACTGTGCCCTTATCGCCACGGATCATTTGTACCACATCCATTAAGCGCCAACCGATCACATTGACTTTATCTTCACCTTCTTGTCCAACGGCGACAATTTTATCTTCAGGGTCAATTTCACCACTTACTTCAGCAGGTCCACCAGGGATGATTCGATTAATGACAGTATAGTCTTGCTCGGTTGACAGTGCGGCGCCAATTCCCTCCAAGGACAATGACATATTAATGCGAAAGTTTTCCGATGTGACATGTGACATGTATGAAGTGTGTGGGCCTAATTCTCTTGCATAGGCATTCATAAACCACTCAAAGACTTCATCTGCCTTGAGTTGAAAAGTAACGTCACGTTGGCGCTGATAACGACGTTCTAAATTTTCGCGTATTTCGTCAATCTCAGTTTCAGCCATCACCTGTGAGAGCGTGTCATTTTTGATGCGTTTGTACCAACGATCTTCGATTTCTTTTTCGTCTTTTGCCCAAGTTAATTCGTCTCGATCTATATTGATATTTTCATCAAGAGTAAAATCAAAATCTTTTTGTATGAGCTCTTTTATCAACTCATTTTGTGAGTCCATTCGTTTGCGATAGATTTTGAAAATATCAAAAGCGACTTCAGCGTCCCGTTTTTTTAATAGGTCGTCAAGTTTATAACGATAGACTTGAAAGGCATCGATATCTTTTTTAGTAAAGTAAATTTTATTTGGATCGAGCACTTCAAGATAGCTATTCAAGGTCCGCTCAGAATATTCATCATTAAGCTCATTCGGCAAATAATGACCATAGCGAAAGTGATAAAGAGTTTGGTTAACGTCTTCGCTTAATTCATTATTCATCGTGAGAGCGGAGTCAGGAATCTCTATAACGTCGGCATAACTATTTGTAGCAGTTCCTAATAAGCAGCTTAATAGGGCGAATATTGATAATCGTTTACGTGGAACGTAAGTAATTAGAGAATTTAAAAAAAACATAGAATTCCTCTGGCCAGTCAAATAGAAATTGATAAATATAGCGCTACATACACTATCTATAGAAGTTCAAGTATAAAGCAAGTAATAGTGAGCGCAATTGTGTGTATAAAAATTCATGTTTGTCGTAATAGTGTTAACTTGAATAATTTTGTTAAATCTAGCCTATAACCAACCGAGACAGTTTGTAACTTCACTGTTCAGTGGTTACTATTAGCAATCTGTCCACAAATTTTTATTTACTATTAGGTTTATTATGTTTGAGCAAGATTTAGGTATGACCATCATTATATTTTTCGTTGGCTTAGTGGTTGGTATGATTTTGACTTTACTTTTGAATAAAATTCGCAGTGGCAGTGTCTCACCGGCAAAAGTAAAGCGAGAGATGGAAGAGTATCAAGACAAAGTTGAAGAACATTTTGATCAAACATCTGAAAAATTTAAGCAAATGGCGACTCAGTATCAAGATTTGTATAAGCATTTATCCGTTGGTGCAACAACGCTTTGTCGACCTGAAAACATTGCTCCTGGGCTGGTTTCTGATAAAGACCCCTTAAGTAATAATTTAGCGATAGATAAAAAACCGACGACTGACGATACATCCAAAGCTGCTGATACAGCTTCTGAGCCTAAAGAAACTGATAAAAAAGCTGATATTGACTCTAAAATAAAAGCAGATATTGATAATTTAAAAACACAGCAAGTTAAAAAAGCTGACGTTAACGCTAAGATTACAGATCAACAAGACACGACGGCATCAAACAAATAATTCAGCAGTTGAACTCAGCAATAACAGGCGTGTGATCTGAGGGTCTTTCAAGTTTGCGAGGAGCTTCGTCGATATAGCAAGAAAGCACCTGGTCTAGCATTGCAGACGAGCTTAGAATTAAATCAATTCTTAGGCCCTCATTACGTTCATATCCTTTAGTGCGGTAATCCCACCATGAAAAGCGATCACCCTCATTGTTGAAATGGCGGTAGGTGTCGAACAAGCCTTCAGACATTAGCTTTTGCAGCATTAAGCGCTCAATGTCGCTGCAATGAATTTTACCGCGCCATTTTTCAGGAGCATGCACATCTAAGTCTGATGGAGTGATGTTAAAATCTCCGACCAAGACAAGTTTACTGTAATTTGTTAAATCTTCACGCATAGCGGCTTGTAATTTTTGGAACCAAGCACGTTTGTAGGTAAATTTTTCAGAGTCTAAGTCTTGCCCGTTTGGCACGTAGACATTAACAAGCCTTATCATTTCGCCGTTATCAGTTTCATAATCTCCCGCTATATAGCGGCGCTGCTCGTCAACAAAACCAGGTAGATTTGAGACGATGTTTTTTGCTGTTTTTTTACTTATTATCGCAACACCGTTATACGTTTTTTGGCCTGTAGAAATACTGTTATAGCCTATTTCAGTAAATGCGTCGGCGGGGAAGTCCGAATCGGTCATTTTTAACTCTTGTAAACACAAGGCATCCGGTTGATGGTCATTTAGCCAATCGAGCACATGATCAAGACGAACTCGCAAGGAGTTAACATTCCAGCTAGCAATTTTCATAATTTAGTAAGCGCTGTTAGTGACGAATCGCAGATAGAAACAATAATTGGTTAATCTTGGTATGGGCTTGCATTTTTGAATAGCGGCGACAAAAATTAATTTTCAGCTGGCACAACATTTTCTATTGGCGTTTCTTCAGAACCATCAATACTTTCGATTACATAGCCGGCTTTTTGCAACGCAGCACTCAGACTGTCGTTACTGTGGTTCGAGATTATATTGTCACCAATAAATAAAGTTGGCACTGTCAAACTATCACTGATTTCTAAAATGCGAGCTTGAACGGCTCTATCTTGCAATGATTCTTCAGCGGCAGGAACATCCCAGCTTCGAATTTTTTGCAGAAGTTCATCGCAGACTGGACAGTTAGGAAGGGTATAAACAACAACAGGTTGTTGCCGAAAAACAACTGTTGATTGGGTTGATTGGTCTGTGCTTTTCGGGTTTGAGGTTTTTATCTCTTCTTCCTTAATAAGCTTAGAGCCTTCAGGAGGTGTGCTGTCTTGATAAGAAATATTACCGTCATTATCAACCCACTTATAAAGTTTAGCAGCAAATGCTGAGTTAACGTTCGAAATAACTAACGCTAATATGCAGGCAGAGATGATTTTTAACATATTGCTTGGTTGCTTTTAGGCGTTGTAAATTGTTTCATTGACTATTAATAACGCAATTTATTGCAAAATACCAGTTTGTCTTAACAAAGGTTCGATTTCAGGCTCTCGGCCTCTAAAGTCGATAAATAGTTGATTTGCATCATCTTCTCCACCGCGCTGTAATATTGCTTGCATAAAGTCTTGTCCGGTTTGTCGATTAAAAATGCCTTCTTCTTCAAAACGTCCGAAAGCATCTGCCGACAGAACTTCCGCCCATTTGTAGCTGTAGTAACCTGCTGCATAGCCACCAGAAAAAATATGCCCAAAACTATTTTGAAAGCGGTTGTATTTAGGCGTAGTAATGACGGAGACTTGATTGCGAACTTGATCTAAAACGCTTTGCACCATGGTCTTCTTATCTTTTGCTAGATATTCGCTGTGTATCAGCATATCAAACAAAGAAAATTCGACTTGCCGCAATGTTTGCATGCCAGATTGGAAGTTTTTTGCCGCGTGCATTTTAGCTAACAGATCGGCTGGAATAGACTCACTACTTTGATAGTGGCTAGCAATAAGCTGTAAGCTTTGTTCTTGCCAGCACCAGTTCTCTAAAAATTGACTGGGCAATTCAACGGCATCCCAAACGACGCCGTTAATGCCTGCCACACTCATTTCATCGACCCGTGTCAGTAGGTGATGCAAAGTGTGACCAAATTCATGAAATAAAGTTTCAACTTCATTATGTGTAAGTAGGGCGGGAGTATCTCCGACCGGAGGGGCGAAGTTGCAAACCAGGTAGGCGACAGGCAATTGCAAAGTATCTTCAGTTCGGCGTCGATTCAAACAGACATCCATCCAGGCACCGCCACGTTTATGTTTACGTACATAAATATCGGCGAATAATTGGCCAATTAATTCGTTATCAGCGTTAACTACATTATAGCAAGTGACATCATCATGCCAAGTTTCTATCTCTTGGGTAGGCGTGACAGAAATGCCAAAGAGACGATTAACAATTTCGAACAATCCAGAAAACACTTTAGGTGCAGGAAAATACGCTTTAACTTGTTCATCACTGAAAGCATATTGTTGTTCACGTAAGCGTTCTGAATAAAAACTTAAGTCCCACGACTTTAGTTCATTTATCTGATAATGCTCTTTGCTGAACTTTTGCAATTCAGTTACTTCTTGTTGAGCCATTGGCTTAGCGTAAGATACTAAGTCATTTAAAAAATTGATTACGTCTGCGCTTGATTTGGCCATCTTTTTTTGTAGAGACAGGTCGGCATAATCGCTGTAACCAAGAAGATTGGCTTGCTCTAAACGATAGGCTAAAATGTCGTCTATTAACGATGCATTATCGAATTTACCGTTATTGCTGAGTTCGCTTGCGCGCATCACATAAGCTTTATAAACCTGTTCACGTAGTTCTGCGTTTTCAACATGTTGCATGACAGCTAAATACGATGGTATTTGTAGGGTTAGTAACCAACCGACTTGATTATTTTCTTTCGCGAGTTCTTGCGCCATGGCTAGGCTGCTCGCAGGCATGCCTTTAAGTTGCTGTGAATCAGTAATTAATAGTGACCAGGCTTGTGTTGAATCGAGTAAGTTACGTTCAAACTGGTTTGATAGACTGGCTAATTGAAGATTCAGTTCTGTAAATCTTACTTTATCATTTTCTTCTAGTTCAGCACCACTTAAGCGAAAATCCAATAGAGTGTTATCAATGATTTTTCTTTTAGCTGTACTGTAGGAGTTAAAATCAGGGTGATTTTTAAGCTTTTTATATTGCTGATAAAGCGCGGCATTTTGTCCAACCTCGGAATGGTATTCAGTGAGCAGAGCGATGCCTTGTTGATAAGCACTGCGCAATTGCGAGTTATCTTTAACGCCATTTAAGTGCCCAATAGGTGACCACACACGATTTATTTTTTCGTCTATGTCTTCCATGATTGCTGCAAAGTTATGCCAATCGGGATTATCGATATTACTTAATTCAACAATCTGCGAACGACATTTCTGTAACACTTCTTCTAAAGCGGGAATAACATGTTCAGCTTTAATGGATGCAAACTTGGGTAAGCTATCAAAATTTAAAAGAGGGTTTGTCATGTCAGGCACTTTTTTAAAAAATTATTCAGGAAGAATGGCTTCACTGTTAGTCAGTTCGTCAAAGCTTTCTCTTGGACGAGCGAGATGCAATTTGTCACCATCAACCATAATTTCCGCTGGGCGTGGTTTTGAATTGTAGTTTGAAGCCATGACAAAGCCGTAAGCACCAGCACTC
>JALZWI010000040.1 GCA_023299895.1 Arenicella sp.
ATTTAAAAGAGAGATATAACTATGAAATTTATGGTGGTGGATGATTCCGACATAATTCGTTCTAAAATTCAGAATGTGCTTAATTCTGAAGAGTTCGAAATTGTCGGTACAGCAAAAAATGGGCAAGAAGCGGTTGCACAATTTATTGAGTTAAAGCCTCGTGCTATTACGTTGGATATCACAATGCCAATTTTGGATGGTATCGGTGTAATTAAAGAAATAATTAAGATAGACCCTGAAGTTAGGATTCTTGTTGTCTCTGCTTTAGCAGATAAAGTGACATTAATTAAAGCCATGCATCTTGGCGCAACCGGATTTTTATGCAAACCGTTTTCGGATATTGACTTAGCGGATGCTGTCGAAGAATTAATAGAGGATTTAGTTTAATGAAAGAACGTAGCTTAGAAGTTTTCGTGGAAGGGGTAGCACACTATTTTGATACTCTAACTGATTCCCAAGCGCAGATTGGTACACCTTTTTTGACCACGGATATTAATAAATATTTGTATGACTATACCGGCATTATTGGTATTTCTGGTAACCATAAAGGTTCAGTTTTTTTCAGTGCATCGACTGTTTTACTAACTAATTTGATTTCACAAATTGGCATCATTACGACTCAAGAAGAGAAGTTGATGGATCTGGTTGGTGAAGTCAGTAACACCATTGCGGGTAATGCCCGGCGTGAGTTTGGCGACCAATTTTTATTGTCTGTGCCGATTGTGTTAAAAGGCAAAAGTGAGAATGTGAAAGTGTCTAATGCGGTGAATATTTACGTCGTGCCAATTGTTTGGCGTGACCGAAAAGCAAATTTAGTGATTAATTTAAACGAAGATTAAAGGACAGGTGGGTTGTGAAAACAATAATGAATTCAACAATAAAAATGCTTGTAACGTGCGGTTTACTGTTTACTGCATTGCTATTCGCATCTCAAGCAATGGCTCAAGAATCGGCAACAAAGTTAACACTTGAGCTAAGCGACGACCCACTAACCTTTATTTGGATTGCAGTATGTTGTGCATTAGTTTTGTTCATGCAAGCAGGCTTTTTAATGGTAGAAGGAGGCATGGTCCGTTCTAAAAATTCCATTAACGTGGTACTGAAAAACTTTACCGATGTCGGCTTGGGTACAGTTGGTTTTTGGTTGTTTGGTTATGGTCTGATGTATGGCCTGAATGAAAGTGGTTGGATTGGATTATCAAAATTTGCGCCGAGTTATAACGAGACTGGCCCTGCCTTAAACTTGCTATATCAGACCATGTTTGCTGCCACAGCGGCAACAATTATGTCTGGTGCTGTCGCCGAACGATTTCATTTTTTACCTTATATCAGTGGTGCATTTCTTGTGACCGGTGTTGTCTATCCTATTTTCGGCTCTTGGGCTTGGGGCGGCACGGGTGAGAACCTAGGTTGGTTGAACGAACTAGGTTTTCATGACGCTGCGGGCGCGACAGTTGTTCACTCAATTGGAGGCTGGTGTGCCTTGGGTGCCCTAATTTTAATTGGCCCTAGAACCGGACGATTTAGCCGTAAAGGCGATGTGCACGAAATTTCAGGCCATAATCTCCCGTATGTTGCGATTGGTGGTTTAATTTTGTGGTTTGGTTGGTTTGGATTTAATGGTGGTTCAGTTAATAACGATTTTTCAAACTTAGGAAAAATTCTGCTTAATACCCATTTTGGCGCTATCAGTGGTATTTGTGGTGCGGTATTGGGTCTTGTCATCCTGCGCAAAGGCTTTTATATTACAGTTATTGTGAACGGCGCTCTTGGCGGTCTAGTATCGATTACTGGGGCAGTGGATGTAATCAATCCGCCATTCGCGATTCTTGCTGGTTTTATCGGTGGTTTGATTGTGGTATTCACCTCTGAGCTATTAAATAAGTTTCGTATTGATGATGTGGTAGGCGCGGTATCAGTGCATGCTTTTTGTGGTGCTTGGGGTACGCTTGTTGTTGGTCTATTTTTTGCTGGTGATATGTTTAATCTTGAAAGAATTGCTGTTCAACTTATCGGTATTGTTGCCGCGTTAGTATGGGGCTTAGGAGCTACTACACTTCTTTTTACTGTATTAAGTAAGTTAACTGTTATCCGCGTAACAACTAAAGAAGAGCAACGTGGTTTGGATATTAGTGAACATAAAGAAATTGGTTACAGTGATTTCGTTATTACCCATATTCGTGCTGACAAATAATAAAAATAATAGACAAAAACTATGTCCACAGATTTATATGAACAAAGAGTAGTCTACGCAGGTTTAATGCGTATGACATCAGACCGTAACTTAATCAAATCAGCGTATCAGCATTGGAGCACTAAACTAGCAGACCAACCATTTGACGTGTTTGAAGTGGTCGGAAGTCTAAATTCCTATTTAGGTTTGAGCGATGCTGAGCGCAAAGTGTTGATGATGGCCATGCACGCTGCTTCAAATCGTTTAGTTGACCAATTAGAACCCATACCTCAATACATTAGTGATGGTTCTGCCACTGTCGCGCAAGATACACAACAAGCCAAACCAGCGTTAAATACAAAGTCTGTTTCACCACATAAAGCAGTAACAGAACGTTATTTGCAGCTCGTGTGCCAGCATTTACGAGTGAGTAGTCGTGATTCGTTTCGAGAGTTAGTTGGAATTATTGGTGATGAAGGCTTGCCTAAGCTAAATACCTCGCTCAATAAAACAATAAAAGATTGGGGTAATACTGGACTTGATAAACTAAATTTTGCCAATGCTGTAGCTCCTGGTGACTGCCAAGACGTCGCATTAGAATTTTATGTCTTGTTGACAGAAGTTGTTGGCCCGGTCAATTCTGATGTGATTGTTAATAAAGCAATAGCAGAAGTCCTTAATATGGCTGAGGCTCAGCAGTTTGATCCTAGAAGTTTGTTGTAATGGGTTTACATTTTTAACGAGACTTATAAAACACTATTAAGATACTTGATGGCGTCAATAGTTTTGATTATTCCCTCACAATAACTAGTATTTACAGCAGTTTTACCTATAATCGCGGTCTAATTTAATCCGCAGTTTTTTGTGTTATAAAAAAACATTATTTAAAGCTGACAATCCCCGTAAATACTGATGAAATTACGCAATATTGCGATTATCGCGCACGTTGACCATGGCAAAACAACTTTGGTGGACAAGCTCTTACAGCAATCAGGCACATTCGACGACCGCGCTGAATTGGTTGAACGTGTTATGGACAGTAATGATATCGAGAAAGAGCGTGGTATTACTATTCTAGCTAAACCGACTGCCTTAACGTGGAAAGACTATCGCATCAATATTGTTGATACGCCAGGACACGCAGATTTCGGTGGTGAAGTAGAACGTATTCTAACGATGGTTGATTCTGTCCTGCTATTAGTCGATGCGGTTGACGGGCCAATGCCGCAAACGCGTTTCGTTACACAAAAAGCTTTTGAGCATAATTTAAAGCCAATTGTTGTCATTAATAAAATTGACCGAGAAGGCGCACGACC
>JALZWI010000041.1 GCA_023299895.1 Arenicella sp.
GCGTTTTTTTGTATTTTAGACATTGTGTTGCGTGGTAACTCATCAATAAACTGTACTGACTTCGGGGTCTTAAAATTTGCTAAAGCCGTTTTAGCAAAACTAATGATATCTTCCTCGGTAATAAGCCGAGTATTGTCTTTTACTACAACGGCAACAACCGCTTCTCCAAAATGACTGTGTGGCACGCCGATCACTGCTGATTCTTTAACGCCGCTTATGTCATCGATCACGAGTTCCAGTTCTTTTGGGTAGACATTCAAGCCGCCGGTGATAACAATATCTTTAGCACGCCCGACAATCGATACATAGCCGTCGTTGTCAATCAGACCTTTATCGCCGGTATTAAAAAAACCATCATCGGTAAAATCTTCGGCTGTTTTTTCAGGCATTTGCCAATAGCCAATAAACACATTCGCACCACGAACTTGTAGGTCGCCTATTTGATTGTTTGCTAAGGTCTCACCTAACTCATTAACAATGCGCACATCTATGCCTGGCAATGGCCGCCCGACTGTACTTGGCTTGCGTTCACCATTCACAGGGTTAGAGGTATTCATATTGGTTTCGGTCATGCCATAACGTTCTAAAATGCAATGGCCAGTAACAGACTCAAACTCTTTAAATGTTTGTTCTAACAAAGGCGCAGAACCAGAAATAAATAAGCGCATATTTGTGCAGACATCTTTCGAAAAATTATCGTCCGTTAGTAATCGCGTATAAAAAGTTGGCACGCCCATCATCACTGTGCAGTTAGGCAAATTGGCAATCACATCGCTAGTATTGAACGTATCTATCCAAACCATATTGGCACCGCTGAGTAACACACAACCAAGTGCGACAAACAGACCATGCACATGAAAAATTGGTAGGGCATGTAGTAACCGATCGTCGTCACTAAAGCCCCAAGCTTCAATCAAAGACTGAGTGTTATTTAATAAATTACCGTGACTGAGCATAATGCCTTTAGGTACACCAGTGGTACCTGATGAATACAACAGGGCAGCCATGTCATCTTTATCTCTGTCTATCAAAATAGGATCGTTTGATACATTTTTCGACTGTTCAATTAATGACCCTTGGCCATCAGTATTTAAAGTTAGAACATGTTGTGTGTTTGTTTTAACCGCCAGCTCTTGGATCAAGATAAGATTTTGTTCATCACAGATAATGATGCTCGGTTTGGCATTAGTGAAAAAGTATTTCAACTCAGAAGTTCGATAGTCCGTGTTGAGCGGATGAAAAACAAAACCACCTCGCAAACAAGCTAAATAAAGCGCAAACGCTGCCGGAGATTTTTTAACTTGTACTGACACTCGATCACCAACATTTATACCAAGCTGGTTAAAATATCGAGCCAGTTGAGCAGACAGACGATCAATTTCACCATAGCTTATGGATTCACCATTGATTGTTTGCAATAACTCCTTGTTAGCATGATTATCAAATTGCGATGCGAAGTGCGCAAAGAGATTGAAATTATTTTTCATAGAATGGTTATTAGCGTTTAGAATGAGTATTGCTAGCTATTATTATTAGCTAATAATCGAAAATAAAAAGCATAAACAATTCTGAACGACAACGCGGTTACTTTTTCAGCAAGCATGGCAGAATGATTTGTCAGGTTTTGATCTCGTAACGATTGCCTTAATAGCGAGCTCAAAGACTATATTTACTGTTTCTGATACGCAGTGAAAAATCTTTTGACATGAAATTGATGGCGAAGGTGTATGTTGTTTATATGTTAAGTTTTATTAAAAAATTAATTAACATCAAGCTAGATTATTCAAGTCGAGGTCTAAACTATGTTTGAGTTATTTTTTGTTATTGGACTTTCAAATGGGCTGGAAATTCGTGAGTACTGGCCAGACGACTTTATGTCTCGGTACGAATGCACTACTCAGGGCAAAAGTCGAACTCAAACATACTCAGATCAAATTCTAGAAAAATACCCAAGTATGGTTAGCTTTGATATTTCTTGTGAACGCAGAGGAAAAGACATCTAGTTTTACAATTCAAAGAAATCTAGCTTTTTTTCCAGCTTGGTTTTTTTAAGTCGAACGTACTTAGGTAACCCATTAAGGTAAGGCGGAAAGTCTTCACCTTCGATTAATGGTTGTAAATATGTTCGACAAGCGTCAGTGATAAAAAAACCATCATCACTAATATAGTCTTTGGGCATCATCTCTTCGATGTTGGCAACATCGGCTAACGGTGCTTTACCAATATCCCATGTGTATGGTGTATTGCTGGTGCGAACAATGGTTGGCATGACCGCGTTCTCGCCTTTAACGGCAAACTCAACGGCTGCTTTACCAAGGGCATAAGCGTGTTCTACATCAACTTTACAACCGATATGTCTTGCTGCGCGTTGTAGGTAGTCACAAACCGCCCAGTGACACTTTAAACTTAAATTGTTTTTTATAATATCGACAACAACTGGTGCGGACCCACCAAGTTGCGCATGACCAAAAGCATCTTTAATACCTGAGTCAGATAAGAACTTGCCGTCCGGTTTTTTCACACCTTCAGAAACCACAACGCTGCAAAAACCTTTTTTATCAACGGTTGCTTGTACCTTATCAAGAAAGGCTTGTTGATTGAATTCAATCTCTGGGAACAAAATAATATCTGGGCCAAGGCCGCGTTCGTCAGAAGCTAATCCAGATGCGGCAGCAATCCAACCAGCATGGCGACCCATGACTTCCATCACAAATACTTTGGTTGATGACGAGCACATCGACTCAACATCCATCGACGCTTCTAAAATAGACACCGCGACATACTTTGCTACTGAGGCAAAACCAGGCGAACAGTCGGTAAAGGGTAGGTCGTTATCAATTGTTTTTGGCACACCTATACAGGTGATTGGATAACCCATGGTCTCAGACAGTTGCGAGACTTTATGCGCAGTGTCTTGTGAGTCGCCACCGCCATTGTAAAAAAAGTAACGAATGTCATGAGCTTTAAACACCTCGATCAGACGTTCATATTCAACACGATGCTCTTCTAATGATCTAAGTTTATATCGGCATGAACCAAAGGCGCCAGAAGGCGTATATTTAAGAGCCTCTATATCTTCCGGACTTTCTTGACTGGTATCAATCAAGTTCTCAGTCAGTGCGCCGATAATACCGTCTTGACCAGCGTATACTTTATTAATGTGTTCTGGGTATTGCTGTGCTGTTTGAATTACCCCAGCGGCTGAAGCATTAATAACTGGCGTGACGCCTCCAGACTGGCCATAAAAAGCATTATAGGCGGGCATAGTTTTCCTCAAATTTGTTTTCAATAATATAATTTATACATCGATTATAACGCATGTGTGACATGTTTTGATGCGGTGACATGTATAATCAGTTTTCACTTATAGTTATGATTTAATAAATTATGCCAAATATTATTATTACTGATATTGAAGGTCAGGAGCGCACTGAAAAAGTAGAAAGCGGCTTGTCATTAATGGAAACACTGCGCGACTTAGGGTTTGAAGAGATCTTAGCCATGTGCGGAGGGTGTTGCTCTTGTGCGACGTGTCATGTTTATCTGGATGACAGTAATTGTATTACTTTAGACCCAATGGAAGAAGACGAAGAAATGATCGTCGAGATGACCGATAACTACAATGCTGAATCTTCGCGACTGTCTTGTCAGATCGAATTAACCGATCAGCATGACGGTTTGCAAGTAACAATCGTTGAGACGGATTAATCGTCGAAATCGATTAAATTCATTCTTATATAAACAAAATAAATGGATCCCCTAACTCAAGGTGTCTTAGGTGTGACTGCTTCGCAAGTCGTTTCGACTCGCAAAGAAAAAGTAATTGCCGCAGTTCTTGGTTTTTTCTCCGGAATGGCCGCCGACCTAGACGTGTTAATTACCTCGTCTACTGACCCGTTATTAGGCCTCGAATATCATCGTCATTTTACTCATGCGCTAATTTTTATTCCGATTGGTGGTTTGATTTGCGCGAGCGTTTTTTACTATTTGATTCCTATATTTAAAGCCAAGCTCAGTTTTAAACGCACCTATTTATTTTGTGTCGCAGGTTATGCCACTCATGCGGTATTAGATGCGTGTACGACATATGGTACCCAACTATTTTGGCCATTTAGCAATGCACGAGTTGCGTGGAATACAGTCTCAGTGATTGATCCTTTATTCACTGTACCATTAATTATTTTATTGTTGTTTGCCGTGTTTAAACGCTCAAACAAGTTGGCGATGGTCGCGTTTACTTATGTCTTTGTTTATATAGGCTTAAGTTTTGTACAAAACTATCGTGCGCAAGCACTTGCAATTGAATTAGCACAAAGCCGAGGGCACACACCAATTAATCTAGGTGTTAAACCGAGTATGGCTAATATAATCACTTGGAAGAGTGTTTATGAATTTGAAGGACGATATTATGTTGATGCAGTTCGGATACTAAAATCACACCGCATTATTGAAGGCAGTTCAACTGAAAAACTAGACATAGAAAAACATTTTTCTTGGCTTGATTTAACCACGCAGCAAGCCAAAGATATACAGCGTTTTAGTTGGTTCTCTAATCATCATCTTGGCATTGATCCAGATAATAAAAATAGAATCATCGATATTCGCTATTCATTATTACCAAATGAAATGACTGGCATGTGGGGTATTACCTTAAATCAGGATGCGACTCCAAATGAGCATGTGGTTTGGACAACCACTCGACCGAATCGTGATAACGTGCCACAAAAGCTAGGAGAGCTTTGGGAAATGTTAAAACCATAGACATCATAATGTAAGGGTAGGGTGTCTATTTATCATGTGGTTAGGTCCTCGTAAAAAGACCAAAAGCTAAGAAAAATATTATAAATAATAAAAAGCCAAGAAGTGGCATATTCTCAGTTGCAGAGGGTAGCTAATGCCCTAGAGAATGGCCGTGCGAACGAACGCAGTGAGTAGCAGTTGTTGTCTCTTGTATGGGGTTTTCACTGTTGCGCCCTTCTTTGACTAATAATTTTTGTATTCCTTGACCGTATTTTAAAAAATACAGAGACAGTATAGAAAAAAATATGAATCCTAAAAATGGTTCCCAGCGCAAACTGATTAAATTAAGCGTGTTATTAACTATTGGCTGATGTGAATGAGTGATAACAACAATTACATTTATGATGAAAACGTACAGTTGGTAAAAGCCAATAGCTATTAAAATTAAACCTATTAACCTAATAATTAGCCACGCTGTTGAATTCGTATTCAATTAATACCCCTAACGCCAATGACAGAGGCAAGCGTAAGCTTGTCCAACGCTGTTCATTCTTGTTATAGCTCTCATTCGTAATGCGTCCACATTCTAAGTATCTTGACTGCCCTTTCATTTTCAAGAACTTGATATACGAGACGGTGCTGAATATTTATTCGCCGCGAATAAGCGCCGTCAAGGTCACCGACCAATTTCTCGTAAGTTGGTGGGTTTTGATACGGATTTTTTTCAATAATTTCAAGAAGCGCCAAGGCCTTACTTTTCAAGCCCGACGCTGATAGTTTCTTTGCATCTTTCTTTGCCTGTTTAGTGTAGTAAAGCTTCCACACTACCAATCGACCGCAGTATCTAAATTCTCAATTTTTTCAGCCATTCCCTCACGAATAGATTCGCGCATTCCAGGCACAGACAGTAAGAATAAAGTTTCCTCAACAGATCTCCAATCATCTTCGGAAAGAAGAACAGCATTCCCACGTTTACCTGTAATAGTAATTGGTTGATGAGTATTTAAAGTCTCATCAATTAGTTTGTAAAGTTTTGAACGTGCCTCAGTGGCATTTAGCGTAGTCATTTAGCACCTCTTTGGAGCGACCAGATAAGCGTACGCTATTCCGCACGTTCTGTCAAGTGAAGTAGCTATAACGCCGCGAACACGGGCGCGCGCTGTTTGCGCGTCCGAACGAACGCAGTGAGTGTGAAGTGTTTTGCCTTG
>JALZWI010000042.1 GCA_023299895.1 Arenicella sp.
TTGAGAAAGGCTTTTTTTGTGCTAAGCCCAATTGGCAAGGAGTTATTAATGGGCGATACATAACAACTAACTGGACGACCAACTATAACTGGACAGCCACTTGAAAGGACCCTGATTTGAAACAAAAAGCAGAAAACTTCTTTAAATGGACATCGCGTATTTTCTACATGATTGCCTTGATTGTGGTTTCTAAAATAATGGCTATTTAGTGATCAAGGCTCGTTGAATTACCGAGCCGTCATTAAAGACAAAACACCACTACGTTACCGTTTTTAGCTTTAATCGGAAAACATATTTCATCGTCTTCAACAAAATACTCAGCGATAATAATTGTACTCCATTCGCCATTGAGAAATACCCGAATAGTCACCGTAACATCAGACGTTATTTCAATGTTCTCGCCGTCAGCTAGTTGTTGTGCATTCGCTGACGGCATTCCACCGACGGCCCGCGGGTCAGAACCGTCTAGGGTGTAATAGACTGTTCCTTCGACTGGTTGGTTTATGTCTAGAAATGTTCCTGCAGGTACAGTTGTTTGAGATTCGATTGACAACGTCGGCAGCTCAATGTCAGAAGCTAAGCCAAGATCTAAAAGGATGTCAAAGACATTCTCGGCTCGGTCGGCAAATACGGTGTTCTCGACATAATCAACTTCAGTTTGCCAGTCGTTAACGGTAAACGGAGTGCCATTGGGCCGCTTGGAGTCTCCCCAACGGGCCGAATGAGCTAGCATGGCTGGTTCAACTTGGGCTTTACGCAGTAACCAACGCTCTAAGCCTTTCTCGTTAGACAATACACCGCCGTCGGCAAACACCTCGGCAACGCGATCCTTAAATCGTTGTACGTATTCTAAGTTGCTGGTAAGAGCACCATGGACCCAATAAGGATGCAAGTAGTCCTGTTCAAAAAATGGATTGTTGACGCCATTAAAGGGCGCGTGCGGTTTAATTGCATCGTCGTGGTCGGCTACACGTCTGGCGTCTAGCGTGTGCTCTCCATCATGTTGAAAAAAGCGCCATTTTGATTGACCGCTCTCTCTGTCTCGAAGGCCGTACCAATTGTTACCGCGCAGCCATCTCTCTCCGTTGGCTTGTAAAAACCAGCTGGCCGAGCCATCCAGATCGCCTTCATAAGCATTGCTCAGCATATAATCTATCAAGTTATCCAGATCGACTTGTTGGTCTAGAAAAGCATACTCGGTAGTGGTAACTGTTTCGTCTGCAACGGGCGCCCATATTTCGTTCCAAGCTTCATTAAAACCCTCAGATGCCTCATAACGGTAGCCGTTCTGGCGATTATGTTTCACGACATCGTAGTCGCCATTGCTACCGCCAAAATAGCTTTTACCGTACTGTTTCGTAACCCGTTCTTGAGTCATGTTAACGCCCCAATATTGGCCATTAATAAATAGGTGGTAATAGCGGCTGCGGGTATATGCATGACCGAGCGCGGCTTGAGTATCTCGTGACCAGACTTCGCGTAAAAAGGTGTTTCGGCCGTCACCCTGAGCCCAGCTATAGTTATTGGGAGAGCGCAGATCCATTCGTTCAAAGTTATCAACTCCTTCTTGGTCAAACAGAGGGTAGTTAAGGTCACCGTCGTAACTGCCTCTAAAATAAAGTCTAAACGGATGCTTTGGATTTTGATCGCGGCGACTGAAACCACCTCGGATGCGGATGCCGGCATCAATGGTAAACCCGGGCTCGGCATTATCAGGATCGATTAGTTCAATTGAAGCTGGCCGTTCCCAAGCGCGGCCTTTTTCTTCTGCGTTAACGTAAATGCCGATATTAGGGTGCATTAAATTGTCGACATCAGTGACGATCGAGATTGAAGGTAAGCTCAGTATTGATGTTTTCACAGCCAGTGGATCAGGATTGATAATATCCGGGTCCATGCCATAGTCCATATCTTGACCGTTGATATTCCCGGCAGGCCAACCGTCTGGGTTTTCTTCGTTAGGAGATTGTGTCAGTACATCATCAAGAAAGAAATAACTCTGGGTTTCAATATCCGACGCCAAAAAGTTTTCTTGAATGGCAATTGCCCTAACGGTAGATGTTTGGTCAATTTGTATTGGGCCATTATACGTCAACCAACCTTGTGCCGGGACGGCCTCAGTGTCTAAGCCACCTAAGATAAAATCACCTGAGACGTCTTCAACCTCTGCTTCAATTACCTGATCTTCGCAAGGCCCGTCACACGTGGTTGATGAAATTGTTAGAGAGTCAATTCGTGCTCCGTCTTCTCGCACAAAAAACTTTATTGTATGGTCGCCTTTGCTAAGCGATGGTATGACGGGAGCATTGTTGTTGTTTAGATTAACGTTCGAAAACGTAGCTGACGTTGGTAGTTCATAAAGCCACAAAGGGCCATCATCTAGTTGTACCCAGAAAGAGTTAGAACCCGCATTCGGCCCCTGTACTAATGGGCTGAACGTAAAATCACCGTCGGAGGGCAGTTCAAATTCAAGTTCAACAAAATCATTAGAGTCAGCATCTGCAGGATAAAGGATACCTTCATCTTCAACCACGGCGAACGTTTTTCCACGCAACGGCGCGATCCATTCGGCGGATAATTCACTGTTACCAGTGGCTTGATAATACGTAATTACAACTTCGTGCAGTCCTTTGTCTAAGAGAATTTCGTTTGATACTGTTGCAGTACCGCCAGCACTAGCGTTGTCTATCACTAGATCGCCATCTACTGATAATTGGCTGCCATCATCTGAGGTCGTTGAAAATGTATACAACCCCTCTGCTGCTGCGGAGACACAACCAGTAAAGCGCAATGCAAAATTCTGGTTAAGAACGCTTACATTGGTCGATACTTCGTCCGTTGTTCCGGTCTCTACTGCGGTCAATGAATCGAAATCAGGTAAGCTTGTCCAAGTTCCTTCGTAGTATTCATAGGCCCATGGTTCGCCGTCGCTTGGGGCATCGCACCCAAAGTCATCAGGTGGCACGCTGCCGTCAAGCGTGTAACGAATGATGCCGTTCGGCAGATTGGTGATCAATGGCAATGATTGTGTTGATTCGAAAAAGCCATGCTCCAAGCCAAACTCAAGGTCTCCCTCGAGTGTGTCTACTCCTGAGCTGTTTTCGGCGCCGGGAGTTGGAAATGGTAAGTACGTAGTCCCGCCATAAGATATATCTTCAAACTGTTGCGGATATTCTGGCGCGAATTCGCTAGCAACCGTTGTACCGCCAGGCAAAACCAGCGCGAGATACTCACCGCCGGCTTTTAGCTTAAAGTTTGTATGCAGTTCGCTATTACTAACAGCACGATCTTTGCCTGAAGCGAAGACCACTAAGTATTCGTCGGCTTGTAAGGTCGTGTTCGGGAATGACCAGGCGATGAGGTTTGCGTCGTCATCGGTTAAGTGCCAACCATTAAGATTGACGGCCGTTACTCCGTTATTATGTAATTCGATCCAGTCTTCAGCCTCTCCATCTTCATCAAACAACGTCTGTTCATTAGACGCCATGAACTCTGATATTTCGACTTGCGCGTAACCTAATTGAGGCATCAGCATGATTAATATGAGCGCTAAAAACAAGAAACATAGACGCTGTTTTGCAACAGCATAATTTTTAATAGCACGGTCGGATAGATTACAATTACTCGCAGCTAAGCTTTTCACTTTTCTTCAAACCTCCAAAAAATTTCATCATTTGATTTTACTGATTAAATAATAAATAAACTAAATGACGCGGGACACCAATAACCCAACCGTTAAAATATGACCATCCAAAAATCAATTCAATGACCACCCAAATAAAATATTGTCAAAACTGTGCACATGAAAGTAAACAAATAGATAAAACATATGAAACTGAGGTCAATTAAAACATGAAGTCAAACAAAAAAAATTATTTATACTCATTCTTTACAATTATTAATACCAACCAAAGCAATCAAAGCTGGACAGCCACTTAATAGATGGTGAAATCACAGTTTTTTTTGGTATTGTTTAAGATGTTTCGGCTGACACTTCACCCAATAAATATTTTTGATTATTGAATTCACCCTGATGGGTCTCATCAACAGCTAAAACTCAATATTTAGGCGAGTTAAGTCCTCACCAACCTAGTACAAAAAGGAAAAGTTAATGGATTAGTCGTCGAGGAGTGTTTAAATCGATCCTTGGACTGCTTTCAGCAGTCCCACAGTGCCATTATATTTATTGTTTATTTAGGGAGCCCGAAGCGCCGGCATTTGCGGTCTGTTTCTTTGGTTACTTTACGTTACTTTTCGTAAGTAACGTAACGCCCGCTATAGCGATCACTACATCGACTAGGTACCCCTTCAACGCAGGAGCAGTTGCCGAATGGCAATCTACCTATAAAATAACTGCCTTAGCGTTAAGAACTAACCATTAAAATCACCCTATCGAAACTCAATATCTTGAGTCAAAACAGACTGAGATCGACAACTGACCGTCGTATTAGCAGGTGAAGCAAGAATCTCTTGATCCGCTAGTGTGTCAATCAATAATCGATAGTCACCCGCCGGTAAATTTGAAAATTGATAACCACCGCCATTAAAGCCTGAGGTCGCTTTTAATGCGTTGGCATTATTAGGCCCATATAACTTTACTAAGTAGATATCAGCCAAGGCAGCTGATTGACCCGTTGCATGGCCTGAAATAGTACAGTTATTCACTTCTGCAACATCTTTTACAACCAGTCGATTGATATCTTCAGTGTTTGTAATGCCACTCTTGCTAACGGCATCGACTCGCCAGCTGTAGATGCCTTCGGCTAGAGGCCCGTAACTAAATTCACAGCGGCTGTTATCACATGAGTGGATTTCGTTCTTGCCTAAGAAAAATGATACTTTTTCAATGCCCTCAGGATGAGATGCTAGGGCCGAGAACGTGATTCTGTCTTGACTGTTGGGAGAGTTAGGCCGAATACGGCTACTTGTTGAGGGTTGCACATCAGCGCTCTGCTCTCGCACATCTTGCGCAACGCTCGACTCTGAAACCAAGTCACAATCGGCGCTCCATACACCCTGGTAGTCGGTTGCAAAGCGACCTCCGATATTGATTTTTTGTGTACCTAGGGCAACCACTACTCCGCTCATTGCTTCGCTGCTCTCAGTGCCCGAAAGACGGGTTAAATGAATTGTGTCATCACGCCAACTGCCATTCACCATACTTTCGAATACACTGTCATTACGTTCGAGACGAATTTCACCTTGCAAACTATCACCTGACCGCATTAAGCTAAGTGTGCCAGTATCACCTTGGTGTAAATCCAGTGCGCATTCCCAATTTTGAGTAGCAGATTGGCTCTGTGCGTAAACTTGGCTGCTGACTGCCATTACAGTCACAAGCAATAAGAATTTTTTTAGCATAATTAGTTAATAAAGGTTAGATTCTTGTAAATATGTCACCTGCTTCGATTACTGTATAGAAAATCACTGCAAAACTCGATGTTATTACAGAGGTTTAAGTCAGACAAGATGAATGCCGCTCCACTAAGTAGAGGTTTAAGCGATCTGATATAAATTCCGCTTGGGCAGTTTTTGAGAACTAATTAACCCTTAATCTAAACTTGAGTGTACTCTAAGATTAAGACTGCTTGCGCTTGAGCTCACCAAAATAATCCACACTTGTAGGCAAGTCTAATAGCTCACGGCGAACCAAATCCATCGCAATCGCGGTAGTCAAGTGCTGAAATCGTAGACGCGTCATTGGCAAAAAGAATTTACGCGCGTGTAGGTTATCTAACTCACCCCAAGCAATCCAAACTGTGCCGACTGGCTTTTCATCAGTGCCACCATCAGGGCCGGCGATACCTGAAACTGCGACAGCCATATCTGCTCTACTTTCGGCTAAAGCGCCTCTGGCCATCTCTAGCACCACTTGTTCACTGACAGCACCATTTTGCTCTAAGGTGCTGGCTTTGACCTGCAATACGGATGATTTAATGCTATTCGAGTAAGTGATAAACCCTGCTTCAAAGACGTTTGAGCTGCCAGCTTCACTGGTAATGCCTGAGGCAATTAAACCGCCAGTGCAAGACTCTGCCGTTGTTATCTTTTTATTCGCTGTACTGAGCGCTTCATTCAGTGCCTGACTTAGGCGCGTTGAATCACGACCAATTATATAATCGGCAAAATGCGCTGAAAACTTATCTGTCCAAATTTTATTTAACTCAAGTGATGCTCTGCCATTCGTTAAAATTTTGACTTCAATCACCGGCATCTGCACTCGAAATCCAATATCAACGCTCTCAGGCCAATCTGCAAAGTTCTGGTTGATCATGTCTTGTAGGCCAGACTCGGTAATACCGAAGAGTCTTAGACGGGTAATATGGTTGGTGACTTCGATTGCACCGTGTTGGCGGATACGAGGTAGCAACTCATTCTCAACCATCGGTTTGAATTCACTCGGCACGCCTGGTGAACACATGATCAAACAACCATTGTGGACACAGCTAAAGCCAACCGCGGAGCCTTTCGGGTTATCTATAATGTCACAAACTGCGGGTAAATCGGCTTGCTTTAAATTGGATTGAGTAACAATAAAGTTACGCGCTGCAGCCCATTCCTGTAAATATTCTAAGGCTTTCAGGTTGCGCACAATCGGTGAGTCGATGGCCTGCGCTAGAGCTTGTGCGGTTAAGTCATCGACTGTAGGGCCGAGTCCGCCGTTCACAATTAATACATCAGAGAGTGCGGCTAATTCGCGTATCGAACTAATTAGCAATGTCAGATCATCGCCGACAACTTTTTTTATGTACGGGACTAAGGAGATATCTTTAAGAGATTGGGCGATATAAGCTGAGTTTGAATCAACGGTGTCGCCACTCATTAATTCATTGCCCGTTAACAGTAATGAAATCTTCATTGCTTAGAAATATACCTTTAGTCAGTTAGGTTGTCCCAGTGAGTTAGATGCTCATCCGTTTGTTGTTTGACAAACGCTGGGCGTTTTTCAAAATATTCTTCTAACATGTCGAAACTTTCACTGGTGATACCAAACCTACCTTCGTATTTTTTTCGATATTCAGCTAATCGACGCTTTGTCTGTGCCGGACTATAGATTGTTTCCAAGGCTGCATGCATTGTTTCTTTAAAGTACTCACGATACTCAGGGCTATTTGCCAACAATTTACGAAAAATAATTTGATATGGGCAACCACGAGCGATCGTATAAGCCTCTTTCACAACATTAAAGGTGTCCTCTACTCGTGGCACAGTCCATTCATCGACTTTCATAAAGGCACCGTCAAAATCCCAGCCAACCATGCGCCATTTTTTATCACCTAAGTCATCGCGACGATATAAAACGCCTTGGCAATAATCTTGGGTATTAAAAACAGTATTGGCAATCATGAAGTTGGTAAAGCCTTCGATATCAAAACGCTCATAGATATGCTCTATCGGAAACTCATCACGACCTTTTTTAAAATTATTGATTAACCACATATCCTTATTAAGCGCGTGAGTATCTTCTGGCGTATTGTAGGATTTAAATCGATAAAATCGGAAATTATTGGTGCCAAAGTAAGCTTCAAAATTTCGCATACTTAGATGATCAGTTAAATAATAAAAACCTAACTCTTCATTGTTTAGATAAACAAGCACTGGCTTCCTGCGTGGTGTATCTACCCCGATCGCCTCAAACAAATCAATTGCTAGTAAGTGACCTAGCGGAGAGTATTCTGGGAATTGCGTATGGTGCAATACTAAACTCTTAATTGGCATTGTATGCTCAGGAAAGATAAGCGATTGCCGGCTATTACTGCTGCCATAGATGCTACGAAAATATATTTTGTAGCTGTCGTACTTAGCTCGATGATAGCCACCGTGATAACGAATTCCTACAGGACTACTAAAAATGCGTTTTCGTTCAACGTCATAATACGTAATATCAACCAAACGCTCGTATTCTCTGCCACGCTCTTCTAAGTTGGTGGTTATGCCGTATTCATCGTCAAACTCACCGTCCGGTGCATTGATTGAAATAATTGGCAAATCTGAAGTTTGACTTAGTAACTCGTCTGGCAAATCAGCGGGGCCTTGACTAAGTTTATTGGTATTGAGCGCAATACCTGTATTCTCTCTTTTTTTACCAAACATGGCTGCAAAACCATCAAATTCTTGTTTGACCCCTGCCATATGAAACAACACATGACCATCACCATCGCCATTATCCAACGTCGAAAATTCGATGCCCGTCTCATCGATTTTATGCACAATCACCTTAGCATTTGGAGAGAAATGGTCGTACGCTTCCTTACTATCAATTGGTATTCTCCTTAATTGATGATCAATAAATTCAACATCAGATATCTTTAAATTAGCACTGAGAGTATCAACATCAATACGAAATCCAAATAGGTTATCAAACGAAACCGTCTTAAATGAATATTGCGTTTTGCCCGCCGTTCGGTTCAGTATCGTCTCGACTTCAAACGACCCAGGACTGCGCCTCCTCGACCCGGCCTGGCCGCATGCGTGCGGATGTACACCCACATGCTGGGTTGTGAATGGTGATCGCC